>RGGX01000009.1 GCA_010024485.1 Actinomycetota bacterium
GCCGCGGGTCGCTTCAGATGACACCGAGGCCCTCTACGCCGCGGTGCGTCGATGGGGTGAGCTCGTCGATGACCCGGCCCACCAGATCCATGTCGCGCTCCGGCCCGGTGAGCTCGTGATCTTCGACAACCACCGGCTCCTGCACGGCCGGACCGCCTTCGACCTCCAACCCGGAGAGTGCCGACACCTGATCGGCTGCTACCTCGAGATGGACGAGCTGCGCAACACCATGGCGCTCCTGCGTCGCGTGGTGCAGGATGGCCGGCGATGAGTCTCGAACTCGACGGGCTGCGCGCCGTCGTCACCGCCGGCGGGGCCGGCATCGGTCGAGCGATCGTCGAGCGACTCGTCGCCGATGGTGCGCGGGTCGCCACCTGCGACATCGACGCGGGGTCGGTCAATTCGATCGGCTCGCTCGATGGCGTCGAGGCCCATGTCGCTGATGTCACCTCGACCCGGTCGATCGACGACTTCATGACGTCGGCCATCGCGACGTTCGGAGGGATCGACCTCCTCGTGAACAACGCGGGTGTGACCGGGCCGGCCGGGCGCGTCGAGACGCTGGACCCCGAGGAGGTCACCGCGTGTCTCGACGCCAACCTCACCTCCATGGTGCGCACGGCGCGCCACGCGGTGCCGTTGATGGTGTCCGCTCGCCGCGGGTCGATCGTCAACATCTCCTCGACCGCTGGTCTCCACGGCTTCCCGTATCGGAGCGCCTACGCGGCCGCGAAGTGGGCGGTGATCGGTCTCACCAAGACGATCGCGATGGAAGTGGGGGAGGCCGGCGTGCGGGCCAACGTCGTCTGCCCGGGTTCGATCTCGGGGCCGAGGATGGATCGGGTGATCCGGCTCGAGGCGGAGGCGAGCGGTCGTACCGAGGATGACATCCGCCGCGGCTTCGAGCGGCAGGTGTCGATGCGGACGTTCATCGATGCCCGAGAGATCGCGGACACCGTCGCCTTCCTGGCCTCGCCGCGGGCCTCGAAGATCTCCGGGCAGGTGATCTCGGTCGACGGCAACACCGAGACGATGCGCACCGACTGAGATGGTGCCGAGGCTCATCGATGTGCCCGACCTCGTGGGAGGGGCTGCCGCCCTGGTTTTCGACAAGGACGGCACCCTGCTCGACCTCGACTCGCGCTGGGTCGCGTTCTTCACCGCTCTGACCGACACGGTGCTCGAGGCGCTCGATGCGACCGAGTTGCGGGGGTCGGTGCTCGAGGCCCTCGGCGTCGGGTCGAGAGCGCTCGTCCCGCACGGTGTGGCCGCGGCCGGGACCGGAGCCGACGTCCGCGCCGTCATCGATGGGGTGCTCTCGGCGGCGGGGTACTCCGGCGCGGGTATCGACGCGGAGATCACGAGTGCCTATCTCTCCGCCCCCATGGGAACTCTGGCCCCGCTCGGCGACCCCGCCCGCGTCCTGACGCAGTTGCGTGACGCCGGTCGTCGCGTCGGCGTCGCCACCGCCGATGACCGGGAGCGAACCCTCGACGACCTCGACAGGCTCGGAGTCGCCCATCTGGTCGAACTCCTCAACTGCGGTGACGACCAGTTCTCGAAGCCGCATCCACGGGTGTTGCTCGACATGGCGGAGTCCTGGGAGATCTCCATCGACGGTCTCGTCATGGTTGGCGACAGCGGCCACGACCTCGCCACCGCCCGGGCGGCGGGGTCCCGCTTCATCGCCGTCAGCGCATCTGACCTCGTCGGCGCGGATGCCTGGGTCGAGACCGTCGACGAGATCGGCGAGGCGCTCGTGTCATCGATCTCGGGTGATTGACCGGGCAGCCGGGTGCACCGGTGCGACCGGTCACTGGTCCGATCAGTCGAATGTGCCGTGGCGGCCGGCGCCGTCAGCGAACCGCGTCGCACCGTCGCGGGTCTCTCCGGAGCGCACGACCTCAAGTCCACCCGCCGTCTCGGCGGCCATCGCCTCGGCGAAGGGGAGGTCCCACTGCTCATACGACGACCGACGATCGGCGTTCATGCACAACTGTGGGAACTCCGCGAGCGATCGAGCAAGGTCGAGAGCGGTGTCGAGGGCCTCGCCGGGCTCGCAGAGTTGATTGGCGAGACCCATCATGCGGGCCTCGTCGCCCGACACCCCGCGGCCGGTCAGGATCAGGTCGAGGGCGTGACTGTGACCGAGCATCCGTGAGAGTCGCACCGTGCCGCCGTCGATGAGGGGCACCCCCCAGCGTCGGCAGTAGACGCCGAACACGGCGTCGCGGGCGGCGACGCGCAGATCGCAGAACATGGCGAGCTCCAGCCCACCGGCGACGGCGTGACCCTCGACCGCTGCGATCGTCGGCTTCGAGAGCGTCATGCGGGTCGGGCCCATTGGGCCGGGGAGCGACATGTCGGCCTCGATGCGGTTCCCGTCACCGCGCGAGATGGCCTTGAGGTCGGCTCCGGCGCAGAAGGTTCCCTCCGCACCGGTGAGGATGGCGACCGAGAGGTCATCGTCGGATTCGAGCCGTTCGAACGCGGCGAGCAGGCCGGCTGCGGTGGGGGCGTCGACCGCGTTGCGCACCTCGGGGCGGCTGATCGTGATGACGAGCACCGGTCCGAGAGTCTCGGTGAGCACGGAGGCCTGTTCGGTGTCATCGCGGCGGGTGTCGGTGTCGTCGCTCATCGCCCGACGGTACCCGCCGGGGCCGATGAGGTGGGTTGACAGGGCCGATATTGGAGCGCTCCAATGAATCACCCGACGTGTGTAGTGTCTGTGACATGGATCACGGTTTCCTCTCCGAGGCCGATCTCGACCCGACGGAACTGGCATCGATCGTCGATCGGACCACCGCTGCCGAGACCGTGCCGCTCGCCACCGACATCGTCTCCGGCGTCCCCGTCTACGACGGGGCGCGGGTGGATGCCGCCGTTCCCGGTTCGCCTGAGTACCGCGAGCTCCTCACCGAGTGGGCGACCGTGCTCGCCGACGGCCCCGGTTGTCTGGCCGTGCGCGGCGCCTACGCCGGCACCACGGTCCTCGACGAGGCGGCCGAGCAGTTCTTCGCGATCATCGCCGAGGAGCGGGCCGCGGGCGCCGGGGGCGGTGACCATTTCGCCAAGGTGGGGGCGAATGATCGCATCTGGAACTCACATGAGAAGTTGGCGGTGCGCGCCCCGGAGATCTTCACCCGCTACTACGCGAACGCCACCATCGCGGCAGCGGCGACCGCCTGGCTCGGACCGCACTACCAACTCACCGCTCAGGTCAACGTCGTCAACCCCGGCGGTGACGCCCAGAACCCCCATCGCGACTACCACCTCGGCTTCTACCTGCCGGAGCAGACCTTCGACTTCCCGCTCCACGTGCATCGAATGTCGGCCATGCTCACCCTTCAGGGTGCTGTCGCGCACTCCGATATGCCGATCGAATCGGGCCCGACGAAGATCCTGCCGTGGTCGCAGCACTACTCGCCGGGGTTCGCCATCGCGAAGCGACCTGAGTTCGACGCGGTCTTCGAGGAGCGGTTCGTGCAGGTGGAACTCGACAAGGGAGACGCGCTGTTCTTCACCCCCGCGCTCCTGCACGCGGCCGGGCAGAACCGCACCGCGGACGTCGTGCGCATGGCGAACCTCATGCAGATCTCTTCGGCCTTCGGTCGGGCCATGGAGTGGCGGGACACCGATGCGATGTGCCTCGCCGTCTACCCGCACCTCGCGGCCAGCGGACTCGATGAACTGGATCGCTCCCGGGTGGTCGCCGCGGTCGCCGAGGGCTACGCGTTCCCGACCTCGCTCGACCTCGACCCTCCGATCGGCGGCCTCGCCCCCGAATCGCAGGCCGACATCCTCAGACGCGCGCTCGCTGAGCAGTGGGATGTCGACGCGTTCGCGCGAGCGCTCGACGAGCGCAACCGCCGACGCCCTCAGGAGGGCTGAGCCTCAGCCGCCGTCGCGGAGGAGTCGACGCAGGATCTTGCCCGAGGCCGACTTCGGGATCTCGTCGACGAACTGAACGAGGCGGATCTGCTTGTAGGAGGCGACGTGCTCGCGGACGAAGTCCTTCACGCCGTCCTCGTCGATCTCGCCACCGGGGGCCCGCACCACGAACGCCTTCGGCAACTCGCCCGCTGAGTCGTCGGGGATCCCGATCACCGCCACATCGAGGACGGCCGGATGGGTGATGAGCAGTGCCTCGAGCTCAGCCGGCGGCACCTGGAACCCGTTGTACTTGATGAGCTCCTTCACCCGGTCGACGACGGTCATGTGCCCGTCCTCGTCGATGATGGCGACGTCGCCGGTGTGCAGCCAGCCGTCGGCGTCGATGGTTGCCGCGGTGGCCTCGGCGTTGTTGAGATAGCCCTTCATGACCTGTGGGCCGCGCACCCAGAGCTCGCCGGTGCCGCCGACGGGCTGATCCTCGCCGGTGTCGGGATCGACGATCCGGCTCTCGGTGTTCGACACCGTCACCCCCGACGATCCGGACTTGAACATGCCGGGTGGAGTCGCGTGGCTGACGGGGGAGAGTTCAGTCATACCGAAGCCCTGCACCACCTCGCAGTCGACCCGAGCCGCGGCCTCGAGGGCGATCTCCCCGCCGAGCGGCGCCGCGCCCGAGAACACCTGCTTCAGCGACGACAGGTCGTAGTTGTCGACCGCTGGGTGCTTGGCGAGGGCGAGCACCACCGGTGGCACCGCGAAGAAGCGCGAGATGCGGTGCTGTTGGATGAGGCCGAGCGCCTGGTCCAGGTCGAAGCGCGGCAGGGTCACCACGGTCACGCCGTTGGCGAGGAGGCCGTTCATGAGCACCTGCATGCCATAGATGTGGAAGAACGGGAGGAAGGCGAGTGCGACCTCACCGTCGGGGGTGTAGACGATCGCGTGATCGCACTGGCAGATGTTGGCCACCAGGTTGTGGTGGGTGAGCATGACGCCCTTCGGGAGACCCGTGGTGCCCGAGGAGTAGGGGAGCACCACGACGTCGTCACGCACATCGACCGGCGCCTGCGCCATCGGCTCACCGAAGATCGACAGGATCGAGGTGGTGCCCTCGGCACCGTCGAGGGTGATGACCTCGGTGATCCCGACCTCGGTGGCCGCGGCCTGTGCGACCTCGGCGAACATGCCGATCGTGACCAACTCGGTGGCGCCGGCGTCGCGCAACTGGAAGGCGATTTCCTCGGCCCCGTAGGTCGGGTTGACGGTGGTGACCGTTCCACCCGCTACCGCCACGGCGTGGAACACGATCGCGTACTCGGGCACGTTCGGCGCCATCAGCGCGAGGGTGCTGCCCGGCCCGAATCCGCGCGCGGCGAGACCGCCGGCGAGGGCGTGGACGGCGTCGGAGAGCTGCTGGAAGGTGTACGAGCGGCCCGACGGTCCGTCGATGAGGGCGGGCCGGTCGGGGTGATCCGCCACCCGACGCCCTCCCCGCTCTCGTGCCGTCGATCCGCGAGTACCGACACGGCGGCGACATGGGGGTCAACAGCGGCAACTTCGACTACGTCGTCGTCGCCGACTTCGACGACGTCGACGGCTATCTCGCCTACCGGGACCACCCGGATCACCAGGCGCTCATCGCCGCCCACATCACCGGTCGCGTGGCTGACCGCGCTGCCGTGCAGTACGGGGTCGCCTGAATGGCCGAGCAGCCGAACCATCTGGTCAGTGTCGACTGGGTGGCTGAGCACCTCGACGACTCGGCCGTGTGTGTCCTCGACGTCACCGCGCGCCTCGACCGCGTCGAGGGACACATCCCCGGAGCCGTTCACTTCGATGTCGCATCGGCGAAGGGCGTGCTCTCTGACCCCGTGGCTGACCTTCCCTGGATGTGGCCGAGCGCCGAGCGGGTGACCGAGGCGCTGCGCGCCGCCGGTGTGGACGACGGCGACCTCGTCGTGATCACCGCCTCCACGCCACGCCCCGGCATCGACTCCGGGACGATGTGGTGCACGCGGGCCTGGTGGACCCTGACCCGCATGGGGGTGCGCGCGGTCGTGCTCCACGGCGGCAACGAGGCCTGGGTGGCCGCGGGCCACCCGGTTGAGATGGGACCCGTCGAGGTCGCTCCCGGATCGATCACCGTCGGAGAGCGCGCGAGCGGTCGCGCCGAGGTCGACGAGGTGCTCGACGCGCTCGGGAGGCCCGACGCCTGTGTGGTCGACGCGCTCAGCCGCGACAACTACGAGGGTCGCGACCCCGGGTACGGACCTCGCCGCGGTCACATCACCGGTGCCGACAACGTTCCCTACCTCGACCTGATCGAGGCCGAGACTGCCGCGTTCAAGCCGGTCGATGAGATCCGAGGGCTGCTGAGCGGTGTCCTCGACCACGACCGCGTCGTGACGTACTGCGGTGGTGCGATCGCCGCGACGGTCGTCGCCTTCTGCCTCGACATGTGCGGGCACCGCGACGTCGCCGTCTACGACGGGAGCCTCATGGAGTGGTCGCGTCGCGATGACCTCCCCATGACCGACCCCTCGGCGGGGTGAGCTCGGTCCTCGGAGACGCGCGCTAGACCCAGTCGCCCGATCGCCAACGCTGCGACTGGAGGCGGTAGCCGCGGGTGACGAGCACGGTCACCACGACGATCGCGATGACGAACACCGCGATGCCGAGGGCCGGGCGGAAGAGGCCGAGGACGAACGAGCCGACGGTGATGGCCGCGGTGACGGCCAGCCAGACCACGGTCCGCACGAGGCATCCGGCGGTCCGCACGGCGCCGACCGTGACCGAACCCGCCACCGCTCCGACCGTGCGACCTCGGTCGCGGGAGGTGTCACCGGTTCCGAGCTCGACGCGGTGGGCGCGACCGCTTCGGCTGGTCGCCGCTGAGAATCCGTCGATCACGCCCTGGGCGAAGTCCCGGGTCAACTCCCGCACCCGTGCCCACAGCGCCCCGGCCTCGGCGACCGCGATGACGATCGCCACCTGCTCGCCGGGCGCGAGCGCCGCGCCGGGCCCCGGACGCTGGCCGATCACCCGGTTGGCGAGCCGGCTCGATCCCGGGACCGGGCGGAGCATGATCCGCGGGACATATCCGGCGCCGAGGAGCGCTCTCGAGGCGTCGAGGGGGGCGCTGCCGACCACATCGGGCACCAGTCCCGAGGGGCCGCGTCGGCGGTCGCGGGTTCGGCCCGTCCGGTCGTAGGCGCGGCGTCGAGCGGGGTCCGAGAGCGTCTCGTAGGCCGACTGGACGGTCTGGAACTCGGTGGGATCACCGCCGACATCAGGATGGGTCTCGCGGGCGCGACGTCGATAGGCGTCGCGGATCTCGTCCGCGCTGGCGCCGCGCTCGACCCCGAGCACCTTGTAGAGGTCGATCTCGGTGCTGTCGGTGCCGTCCGATGCCGGATGTCGCGTCGAGCGCACCTCCGCGCCGCAGACGCATTCGGCGAGCAGGATCGGGTCGTCGAGTGTGATCTCGGCACCGCAGGCCCCGCAGCGAACGGTCTCGGCCATACCCCGAGGCTAGGGGAGCGCTGCCGGTGGTCAGGTCAGCGTCACACCCCTGTGGCAGGGTGAGGGCGTGGACGCCGCAGTGATCGTGCTCATTCCCCTCGTGCTGGCCGTGCTGGTTCTGGTCGTGGTGCTCATCCGTCGACTCGGGCAGTCCTCATCGGCACCGACGACGGACGCCCCGGCCCCCGTGATCGACCACACCGCCCTCGTGACGGCGGTGCGCGAGGCCGTCGATGCCCAGGTGCGCAAGACGACCTCGGAGACCCTCGCCGACACCTCTCAGAGGGCCGGTGAGATGCTCGAGCAGCGCGGCCAACTGATCGCCGAGCAGACCAAGGGCCTGCTCGACCCGTTCGCCGCCCAGCTCACCCAGTTGAAGGATGCCGTCGGTCAGATGACGACCACCTTCGAGGGCGACAAGGCGACCGTGCGCGAGATGGCTGAGCAGCTCACCGGTCGAATCAACACGCTCAACGCCACGGCGACCCAGCTCGCCGGTGCGCTGAAGTCGCCGGCCGCCCGGGGTGCGTGGGGTGAGAACCAACTGCGCAACATCATCGAGCTGTCGGGGATGGCGCCCTACTGCGACTTCGCCGAGCAGACGGTCGCCGGAGGCGACTCGGGTCGCCAGCGCCCCGACCTCACCGTCAACCTGCCGAACGGCGCCTTCATCGTCGTCGACTCGAAGGTCCCGCTGTCCGCCTATCTCGAGATGCAGGACGCCGCCGACGAGGCCGAGCGCCAGCGCCTCCTCGTCGAGCACGGCAAGGCGATGCGCGCGCACGTGAAGGCCCTCGCCGAGAAGCGCTACTGGGAGCAGTTCCCCGAGTCGCCCGATTTCGTCGTCATGTTCGTCCCCGGCGAGTCGTTCCTCGCCGACGCGCTCCGCGTCGATGCTTCCCTCGCCGAAGACGCCATGCGGTCCCGGGTCGTCGTCACCTCACCGATGAGCCTCATGGCGCTGCTGCTCACCGTCGCCCGCGGTTGGCAGACCCGTCAGATCGCCGAGAACGCCACGAAGGTCCAGCACGAGGCCGCCGAGCTGTACCGCCGCATCGACACCGTGCTCGAGTCGATGGCGAAGACCGGCCGGGGGCTCACGTCGGCGACCGATGCCTACAACAAGATGGTCGGGAGCGTTGAGGCGCGCCTGTTGCCCTCGATGCGCCGCTTCCGCGACTACGGAGTTCCCGGCGACGACCTCACCGACGTACCCCAACTCGAGCACACCGTCCGTGAGATCGGCGCCGAGGAGATGCGCTCGGCTGAGATCGAGTCCGGCTCGGCCGGCGAGCTCGAGGCCTGACTCAGGCCGTCGACCCGAATCCCTCGAGCCCGAGCTGCTCGACGGCCATCTCCCGAAGCAGGTACTTCTGGATCTTGCCGGTGACCGTCATCGGGAACTCCTCGACCGCGATCACGTAGCGCGGCACCTTGAAGTGCGCGATGCGTCCCGAGCAGAACGACCTCACCGAGTCGGTTTCGACCGAAGCCCCGGCGTGGGTCTGCACGAACGCGCAGATCTCCTCGCCGAAGCGCTCGTCGGGGACCCCGACCACCTGGACGTCGGCGATGTCGGGATGGGTGTAGAGGTACTCCTCGATCTCCCGCGGTGAGACGTTCTCGCCCCCGCGGATGATGAGGTCCTTGATCCGGCCGGTGATGTTCACGTAGCCCTCGTCGTCCATCACCGCGAGGTCGCCGGTGTGCATCCAGCCGTCGGCGTCGATGGCCGCCGCGGTCTTCTCAGGCTCGTTCCAGTAGCCGCGCATCACCGAGTAGCCGCGGGTCTGGAACTCCCCGGAGACTCCGCGCGCGACCGTCTCGCCGGTCTCTGGCTCAGCCACTCGGATCTCCACATGGGGGAGCACCCGCCCGACCGTCGACACCCGCTTGTTGATCGAGTCGTCCTTGCCGGTCTGTGTGGACACCGGGGAGGTCTCTGTCATCCCGTAGGCGATGGTCACCTCCGACATGTTCATCCGGTCGATCACCTGGCGCATCACCTCGACCGGGCAGGGGGAGCCCGCCATGATCCCGGTGCGCAACGAGGACAGGTCGTAGGAGTCGAAGTCATCCACGGCCAACTCCGCGATGAACATCGTCGGCACCCCGTAGAGGGAGGTGCAGCGCTCCTCGCTCACCGCCCGGAGCACGGAGACCGGCTCGAAGGCGTCGTTCGGGATCACCATGGTCGAGCCGTGGGTGGTCGAGCCGAGGTTGCCCATGACCATCCCGAAGCAGTGGTAGAAGGGCACCGGTATGCACACCCGGTCGTGCTCGGTGTAGCCGAGTGTCTCACCGACGAAGAAACCGTTGTTCAAGATGTTGCGGTGGGTGAGGGTGGCGCCCTTCGGCAGTCCGGTCGTGCCCGAGGTGTACTGGATGTTGATCGGATCGGTGTTGGCGAGCGAGGCCGACCTCACCGACACCGCCTCGGAGGTCACCGAGTCGGCTCGGCCGAGCAACTCGGCCCACTCAGGCGAGTCGAAGAAGACCGCTCGCTCCACCGTCGGACAGGCATCGGCGACCTCGGCCCACATCGCCCGGTAGTCGCTGGTCTTGAACTCCTGCGCCGCGAGCAGGAGGCGCGAGCCCGACTGGTTGAGGGCGAACTCGAGTTCGCTCGTCCGGTAGGCAGGGTTGACGCACACCATGATCGCGCCGATGCGGGCGGTGGCGTACTGGGTGAGCACCCACTCGTAGCGATTCGGCGACCAGATCGCCACGCGATCGCCGACCTCGAGCCCGCCGGCGAGCAGGGCGCGGGCCAACTCGTCGACCCGGGTGTCGAGCTCGTCGTAGGTCCAGCGGATGCCCTGGTGGCGAACCACGAGCGCCTCGCGGTCGCCGTGGGCGGCCACGGTCGCCCGGAAGTTCTCGTCGATCGTGGTCTCGAGCAACGCGGTGTCGGTGGCGCCGACCGCTGTGGCGAGCTGTACGTCCATGAATCCCCCTGATCCGCTCCGCACCCTAGTGAGGGTGTCTCAGCGGCTGCTCATCTCGCGTAGGAACTCCCGGGTGGCAGCGGCCGAGCGCGCTCGCCAGCTCGCCACGATGTCCTCGGGGGTGTCGGAAGAGATGAGCGCGTCGAGGTGATCATCGAGTCGCTCGAGCTGACGGCCGGCGAGATCCGCTGGCCCGAGTCCGATCCGTCTCCGCAGTTCGCACTTCACGAGGAAGGCGGTTCGCAGGTCGCGCACATGGTCGACCGGGGTGTCGATGAAGGCGTCGCGGGCTCTGCGTCCTCGGGTGGTGACCCGCATGAGGTGGCGTCGCGATGAGCGGTCCCGAGTGATGAGCGCGTGTTCCTCGAGGAGATCGAGCGCCCGATAGGTGAGGGGGCGCGAGAGCGACCAGATCCGGCCGATCTCGCCGTCGGGGGCGAGTGTGCGAACCAGGTGCCAGCCGTGCACGCCGGATTCGTGCTCGGCGACGAGGGCGAGACAGGTCGCCTCCGCGAGCGACAGGGACTCCACGGCATCATCGTAGAGGAAATAGTCAGAATGTGACTATCTTGTGCCGATGCTCGGGCTTCAACGACCATCCGTCGCGCTTCTCGCGACGAGCGCCGCGCTCGCGGCGGGGTGCGGTTCGGGCGGAGATCGGCTCGACGTGTTCGCCGCGGCATCCCTCGCCGCGGTGATGGGCGACCTCGAGCCCGTCTTCGAGGCTGAGCACCCCGACGTCGACGTCGTCGTCAACCTCGCCGGGTCGTCGACCCTCGCCGCCCAGATCCTGGCCGGCGCCGAGGCCGCCGTCTTCGCCTCCGCCGATGAGGTCCAGATGGACATCGTGCGCGAGGGCCTCGGGTTGCCCTCCGCCACCACCTTCGCGACCAACCGCCTGGTGATCGTGGTCGCCCCCGGCAACCCCCTCGGCATCAGCGGTCTGGGGGACCTCGCGCAGCGAGACGATCTCGTCGTGTCGCTCGCCGCCCCGGAGGTGCCGGCCGGCCGGTACGCGCTCGCGGCGTTCGATCAGGCCGGGCTGACGGTGGGCCCGGCCACCCTCGAGGCCGATGTCCGCGGCGTCGTCACCCGCGTCGCCCTCGGTGAGGCCGACGCCGGACTGGCCTACGTCACCGACGTGCTCGGTCGAAGCGACGTCGATGGGGTTCCACTCCCCGCTGAGGTCGACGTCGTCGTCGAGTACCCGGTCCTCGCGGTCGACTCCCGGCTCGGAGCCGAGTTCGTCGATCTGCTGGGTTCCGAGCGCGGCCGCTCGATCCTCGCAGCGAACGGATTCGGCCTGCCGTGAGCGACACCCGTCGACCCTCCGTCCCCCGGCTCGTACTGGTGCCGGCGGCCCTCGGTATCGCCCTCTTCGCCCTGCCGGTGATCGGTCTCGTCAGTCGCGCACCCTGGTCGGATCTCGCATCGCTCATCACCGACCCCGCGCCCCGATCGGCGCTGGTGCTCTCGGTCGTCACCAGCCTCGTCACCACCGCGATCGCCCTCGCGCTCGGTGTTCCCCTCGCGCTCGTCCTCGCCCGCACCCGGCTCCCGGGGCGCGGTGTCGTGCTCGCGGTGTGCACCCTGTCGATGGTGCTCCCCCCGGTCGTCGCCGGTGTCGCGCTGCTGTCGGCGCTCGGCCGGCGGGGCGTGATCGGCAGACTCCTCGATGACCATCTCGGCCTCACGATCCCGTTCACCCCGGCGGCCGTTGTCATCGCCCAGTTGTTCGTGGCCATGCCGTTCCTCGTGGTCACCCTGGAGAGCGCGCTCCGGTCCGCCGACCGGGCTCCCGAGGAGGTCGCGAGGACCCTCGGCGCACGCCCCTGGCGGGTACTCGCCACCGTCACCTTGCCCTCGGTGCGTGGCGCGCTCGGCGCCGGCGCGGTGCTCACGTGGGCGAGGGCCATCGGGGAGTTCGGCGCCACCATCACCTTCGCGGGGAACCTGCCCGGGGTCACCAGGACCCTGCCGACCGAGACCTACCTCGCGCTCCAGACCGACCCCGGTCGGGCCGTGCTGTTGTCGCTCCTGCAGGTCGGGGTCTCGCTCGCGGTCCTCCTCGCCCTGCGACACCGTTGGGTGCCGGCGTTGACCGGGAGGCGGCCATGACGCTCGTCGTCCGGATCACCCGGGACATCGGCCCGCACCACCTGGACGTCGACCTCGAGGTCGCGACCGGGGAGCGTCTGGTCATCGTCGGGCCGAACGCCGCCGGGAAGACCTCGCTGTTGCGCTCGATCATCGGACTCGACCCCGCCGGTGACGGACGCATCGCCCTCGGATCCGAGGTGTGGCACGACTCGGCCACCGGAGCCGATACCGCGGTGGAGGCTCGCCGGGTCGGCTTCGTCCCGCAGCACCCCACCCTGCTCGCCCATCTCGACGCGCTCGCCAACGTCGCCTACGGCCCCCGCTCGCGGGGAGCCGGACGAGCCGAGTCCCGCGCCATCGCGATGAACGCCATGGAAACCCTCGCGGTCGACCACCTCTCGGGCCGCCGGCCCGACACCCTCTCGGGAGGGGAGGCTCAACGGGTGGCGATCGCGCGAGCACTCGCGATCGAGCCGAGCCTTCTGGTGCTCGACGAACCGACCTCGGCGCTTGACATCGCGGCTCGGCCCGGCATGCGGGCCTTGATCTCGACGGCCACGGCCGCATCGGAGGCTCCGGCTGTCATCGTCACCCACGACGCGGTCGACGCGCTCACCCTCGGCGACCGGATCGCTGTCCTCGAGCAGGGCCGCCTCACCCAGGTGGGCACCGGGCGCGAGCTGGCGGCGGCGCCGCGAACCCCCTATGTCGCCGAACTGCTCGGCATCAACCTGATCCGCGGGTCGCTGCAGGGATTGGTGCTCAGCACCGGGGCGTTCGAGCTCACCGTCGGCGCGCACGACATCGACGACGGACCAGCGATCGCCACGGTGCGGCCGCGGTCGATCTCTCTCCACCGGTCACGGCCCGAGGGCAGCCCTCGCAATGTCTGGCAGTCGCGGGTCACCTCGATCGACCGCGGAGCCGACCGGGTGAGGGTGCGCCTCACCGAGCCGGTGGAGATCGTCGTCGACCTCACACCGGCGGGGCTCTCCGCGATCGGGGTGGGGGAGGGCGACGAGGTGTGGGCCTCGGTGAAGGCCTCGGAGGTGACCGTCGCCAGCGGGTGAGGCGGTCGCGGGTTCAGCCGTTGGCCGAGCGGCCGATCGAGGAGCCTCCGTCGACCCGCAGGGTCTGACCGGTCAGCCAGCCAGCGTCGTCGGACAACAGGAAGGCGATCGCCGCGGCGATGTCGTCGACGGAGCCGATCCGGTTCATGGGCACCATCGCGAGATAGCGGGCCTCGCCCTCGGAGCCGACCGGGTTGTTCTCGCGGAAGAGCTCGGTCTCGACCGGACCGGGGGCCACGGCGTTCACCGTGATGCCGTCGGGCGCCAACTCGAGGGCCCACATCCGCGTGAGGTGCTCGAGGGCCGCCTTCGACGAGCCGTAGGCGGATCGTCCGGCCACACCTCCGAGCGCGACCACGCTCGAGATGTTGACGATGCGACCCCATCCTCGCTCGCGCATACCCGGGATCGCGGCCTGCACGGTCTGGATCGAGGTGCGGACCGTGAGATCGTGCACGTGGGCGAAGTCGTCGAGGCCGATGTCACCGAGCAGCTGCGCGCGCACCACGCCGACGTTGTTCACCACCGCGTCGATCGGGCCGTCGGCCAGCACCGAGTCGAGCGCCGCCGCCGTCGCCTCGCTGTCGGACAGGTCGACGGTGACGAACTCACCGGGCGCGTCATCGGGTCTCGTCCGGGCCAGTCCGACGGGGGAGTGGCCCGCGGAGGCGAGTCGGTGGGAGAGCGCTCGCCCGATGCCCTTCGAGGCCCCGGTGATGAGGATGCGTCGGCTTGCCATGGGCCGACCGTACTCAGGGGACCAGGTTCACCATGCGCCCGGGGACGACGATGACCTTGCGGAGCGCCGCCGGGTCGGCGCCGTCGAGAGCGGCGATCACCCGCTCGTCGGCGAGGGCGATCGCGGTGATCGCGGCCTCGTCGGCATCTGCGGGCACCATGATGCGGGCCCGCACCTTGCCCTTGATCTGGACCGGCATCTCGACCTCGTCATCGACGAGCAGCGCCGGATCGGCGGTCGGGAAGGCGGTGTAGGTGAGCGAAGTGTCGTGGCCGAGCCGCGACCAGAGCTCCTCGGCGATGTGCGGCACGAGGGGCGCCGCCATGAGCACCATCGCCTCGGCCACCTCGCGCGGGGTGGCGCCCGCGGCTTGGTGGACCTTGGTGACGTGGTTGTTCAACTCGATCAACTTGGCGATCGCGGTGTTGAAGCGGAGCGCCTCCATCTCGGTGCGCACCGTGTCGATGGTGCGATGCAGGAGACGGCGGGTCTCGTCGTCAGCGGGTTCATCGGAGACGGTGGTCGCCCCGGACTCCTCGTTCACCATGGTCCGCCACAGTCGCTGCAGGAAGCGGTACATGCCGACCACGTCGCGGGTCTCCCAGGGGCGGCTCGCGTCGAGGGGGCCCATCGCCATCTCGTAGAGGCGGAGCGTGTCGGCCCCGTAGGCCTCGTACATCTCGTCGGGGGAGACGGCGTTCTTCAGGCTCTTGCCCATCTTCCCCCACTCGCGCTCGACCGGCTGCCCCTCATGGAGGAACTGGCCGTCGGTCTCGGTGACCTCGGTCGCGTCGACGTAGATCCCGCGCTCGTCCTTGAAGGCGTTGGCCAAGATGTAGCCCTGGTTGAACAGGCGTGCGTAGGGCTCGCGGGAGGACACGTGTCCGAGATCGTGGAGCACCTTGTGCCAGAACCTCGCGTAGAGCAGGTGCAGCACCGCGTGCTCGACGCCGCCGACGTACAGGTCGACGCCACCGGGGTGGTCGGGTCGCTGATCGGTCTGGGGTCCCATCCAGTAGCGCTCGACCTCGGGGTCGACGAAGGCATCGCCGTTGGTGGGGTCGAGGTAGCGCAACTCGTACCAGCACGAGCCCGCCCACTGGGGCATGACGTTCGTATCCCGCCGGTAGGTCTGCGGGCCGTCGCCGAGGTCGAGTTCGACCTCGACCCAGTCGCCGAGGCGGTCGAGCGGACTCTCCGGATCGGAGAACTCGTCGTCGGCGTCGAAGGTGCGCGGGGAGAACGAGTCGGTCTCGGGCAGCAGCACCGGCAGCATCTCGTCGGGGAGGGTGTGGGGGTTCCCGTCGGCGTCGTAGACCACGGGGAACGGCT
Source organism: Actinomycetota bacterium (assembly GCA_010024485.1). Classification (GTDB taxonomy): domain Bacteria; phylum Actinomycetota; class Acidimicrobiia; order Acidimicrobiales; family Ilumatobacteraceae; genus Casp-actino5. Next base: position 15,603 of record RGGX01000009.1, read on the forward strand.
CCCCCCAGTAGCGCTGGCGGCTGAACAGCCAGTCGCGCAACTTGTAGGTCACGGTCGCCTCGCCGTGCCCGTTCTCGCTGAGCCAGGCGTTCACGGTCGCCACACCGTCGGCGACCGAGGAGGTGCCGTCGAGGTCGAGGGCGCCGTTCGACGAGTTGACATACGGCGCGTCGCCGACGAAGGCCTCCGGCCAGGTCGAGGTGTCGAGGCTGGGCGCGATGTCACGTTCCTCGAACCAGGCTGCGGGAGGCTGCTGGATCGCGGGGATCGGGAGCCCGAAACGGCGGGCGAACTCGAAGTCGCGTTGGTCGCCGCAGGGCACCGCCATGATCGCCCCGGTGCCGTACCCCATGAGTACGTAGTCGGCGATCCACACCGGGATCTCCTCACCCGTCACCGGGTTGGTGGCGGTGGAACCGGTGGCCACGCCGGTCTTCTCGCGGCTCTCGTCCTGCCGGTCGACGTCCTTCTTGGATGCCGCCGCGCGGCGGTACTCGGCGACGGCGTCGGCCTGCTCGGCAGTGGTCAACGCATCGACCGCGGGATGCTCGGGGGCGAGCACCATGAACGTGGCGCCGAAGAGGGTGTCGGGCCGGGTGGTGAACACCGTGAGCGGGCCGGCCGCGGAGGCGAAGTCGACCCGCGCTCCGTGGCTGCGGCCGATCCAGTTCCGCTGCATCGTCTTGATGGCATCGGTCCAGTCGAGGAGATCGAGGTCATCGATGAGCCGGTCGGCGTAGGTGGTGATGCGCATCATCCACTGGCGCATGTTCCGCTTGAACACCGGGAAGTTGCCGCGGTCGCTCCGGCCGTCGGCGGTGACCTCCTCGTTAGCGACCACCGTGCCGAGTCCTGGGCACCAGTTGACCGGCGCCTCGCTCACATAGGCCAGGCGGTGGTCGTCGAGGATCCGGCGACGCTCCGCCGGCTCGAGCGCGTCCCAAGAGCGACCGTCGGGCGTCGACCGCTCACCGGAGGCGAACTCGGCCACGAGTTCGTCGATGGGTCGGGCCTTCCCGATGCGGTCGTCGTACCAGGCGTTGAAGATCTGCGAGAAGATCCACTGCGTCCAGCGGTAGTAGTCGGGGTCAGTGGTCGAGATGGAGCGCCGCGTGTCGTGGCTCAGCCCGAGTCGGCGCAACTGCCGACGCATGTTGGCGATGTTGCCGTCGGTGGTGATCGCCGGGTGCTGGCCGGTCTGGACGGCGTACTGCTCGGCGGGCAGACCGAAGGCGTCGAAACCCATCGAGTAGAGGACGTTGTGCCCGGTCATGCGCTTGAAGCGCGAGAACACGTCGGTGCCGATGTAGCCGAGCGGGTGCCCGACGTGGAGACCGGCACCCGACGGGTAGGGGAACATGTCGAGCACGAAGAGCTTCTCGCCCCGGTCGGCGAGCAACGCCGGATCGGCGAGCGGGCCGGCGGGGTTCGGTGCCTCGAACGTGCCATCCGCCTCCCAGCGGTCCTGCCAGGAGGTCTCGACCTGCTGGGCGAGGGCCGCCGAGTAGCGGTGCTCGGGGCCGCCCGGGCCAGGTTCGGTGTCTGTCGGCTCTGCCATACCGACGGTCAAGCCTACGCAGCGCCCACCTGAACGGCTCACGGCACCGGGTGCGTTGCGGCGGCTCACCTCGACGCAGGGAGCAGGGTCGTTGTTCGGGGCTCGCTAACGTCTCGCCCATGTCCTCCCCCGGACCCTCGATACGCGCGCGCCTGGAGGCGGCGGCCGACCGGGACGGAGGGGTTCGGTTCGTCGGCCACTCGGTGGCTCCCGATGGACCGGTGCGCGTCAGCTGGCGGCAGATGCACGATGAGGCGCGCGCGGTCGGTGCGGCCCTCCAGGCTCGGGGTCTCATCCCCGGCGACCATGTCGCCGTCCTCGGTCCGACCAGCCGCGAACTGATGACCATCGTCCGCGGTTGCTGGTTGGCCGGTATCGCGTCGATGGTGCTCCCGCTCCCGATGCGCATGGGATCGCTCGACGAGTTCGTCTCCGGGACCCGGGCCCGCATCCGTCACGGCGATGCGAAGTTGGTCCTGATCGACGACCAGCTGGCGCCCTTCTACGAGGCCGTGCCGGGCGACCCGCCGATCGTCCCGATGGCGAGCGTCCTCCCCGGCACCGCGGGTCTGCCCTCGGCCGACGCGCTCGAGTCACCGGCCGACGATCCCAACCGGCTCGTGATCCTGCAGTACACGAGCGGGTCGACAAGCGAGCCGAAGGGGGTCATGATCCCCGACCGGGTGCTCGCGGCGAACATCGACGCGGCCTGCGAGGCCGCATCACTCGACGACGACGAGGTCATGGTGTCGTGGCTCCCGCTCTACCACGACATGGGGCTGGTCGGATTCCTCGCCATCCCGATGACCACCGGCGTGGATCTGGTCCAGGCCGCGCCGCAGGACTTCATGGCGCATCCGGGCAACTGGATGCAGTGGATCTCCGACTGGCGGGGCACAGCGACCGCCGGACCCAACTTCTCGTGGGTCCTCGCCACCCGGGCGCTCCGGCGAGCCGAGGATCTCGACCTGTCCTCGCTGACCCTCGCGCTGAGCGGCGCGGAGCCGGTCGACCCGAAGGCCGTGGACGCCTTCGTGTCAGCCGCCGGTCGCTTCGGTCTGCCCGACGGGGCGTTCTTCCCGGCCTTCGGCATGGCTGAGGTCGCCATCGCCGGCACCTTCCCGCGTCGTGGTCAGGGACTGCGCTGCGACACCGTCGACCGCGAGGTGCTCGAGCGCTCCCGGGTCGCGAAGCCCGTCGAGATCACCGATCCGGACGACCTCGCGGTGCGCGCGCGGCGCCTGCCGCTCCTCGGCACCGCCGTGCCCGGGCTCGAGATGCGCGTCGTCGATCCCGATACGCGCGAGGAGGTGGCTGAGCGTCACGTCGGCGAGTTGCTGCTGCGAGGCACTTCGGTGACCCCGGGCTACTACAAGCGCGACGACGCGACCGCCGCGCTCTTCCACGACGGATGGCTCTGCACCGGCGACCTCGCCTACGTGCTCGACGGGGAACTCGTGCTGTGCGGTCGCATCAAGGACGTCATCATCGTCGGTGGTCGCAACGTGTTCCCCGAGGACATCGAGCGCGCTGTCGGTGGGCTGGGTGGCGTCCGCGCTGGCAACGTCATCGCCTTCGGACAGGACGGCTACAAGGGCAAAGAGACCGTGGTTGTCGTCGCCGAGGTCCGAGAGGGCGAGGACCTCGAGACCGTCCGGGAGGCGATCCACCACCGCACGCTCGAGGTCTGCGGCCTGCCGCCCCGAGACGTGATGCTGGTGCGTCCGGGCACCCTGCCGAAGACCTCCTCGGGCAAGTTGCAGCGGGCGCGGTGTCGCGAGCTGTATCTCGCCGAGGAGCTCGCCCTGATCTGAGTCGCCGGCCCGGGGTTCAGGCGTCGACGACGCGCCGGAGCGTCTCGCCCAGCAGTTCGATCCTCTCGGGGATCCAGCAGTTGGCGAGCGAGTTCACACAGAACCCGTCGAGTCCGAGCGCCATCTGGGTCGCCATCTCCTCGGCGACCTCATCGGGGTCACCCCAGTGGAAGTTGGCGCGCGCGGCCTCCA
>RGGX01000081.1 GCA_010024485.1 Actinomycetota bacterium
TACGACAACATGATGATCCACGGCACCGTCGTGCACGCCGCCCACGAGACCGGCACCGAGAAACTGCTCTACCTGGGTTCCTCGTGCATCTACCCCCGTCACGCCACGCAACCCATCACCGAGGACCAGTTGCTCACCGGTCCCCTCGAGTCGACCAACGAGTGGTACGCCGTCGCCAAGATCGCCGGGATCAAGCTGTGTCAGGCCTACCGACGCCAGTACGGGTCCGACTTCATCTCGGCCATGCCGACCAACCTCTACGGCCCGGGTGACAACTTCGACCTGTCCTCCTCCCATGTGATCCCCGCCCTGATCCGCAAGTTCCACGACGCTCGCATCGCCCACGAGACCTCGGGGCAGCCCAACCAGGTGGAGGTATGGGGAACGGGGTCGGCCTTCAGAGAGTTCCTCCACGTCGACGATCTGGCCCGGGCCTGCCTCTTCCTGCTCGAGAACTACAGCGACGACTCCCACATCAACGTCGGCACCGGCGTCGACCTCTCCATCCGAGAGTTGGCTGAGACGGTGCAGCGAACCGTGAACCCGGGGGCCGAACTCGTGTGGGACACCACCAAACCCGACGGAACCCCGCGCAAACTCCTCGATGTCACCCGACTCCGCGACCTCGGTTGGGAGCCATCCATCGACCTCGAGTCCGGGCTCGCCGGCACCTACGCCTGGTTCGTCGAGGAGGTCGCCTCCGGCCGAGAGGCACTCCGCGGCTTCGACCGCGCGACGACCTCCCACTAGTTTCGCCACGGTGGCAGACCGTTCGACCTTCGCCGCCACGGCGATGGAGTTCGCCCCGCAGCTCTACTCCGCTGCGCTGCGCATGACCCGCAACCGGGCCGATGCCGAGGATCTCGTCCAGGAGACCATGCTGAGGGGCTACCGCAGCTTCCACACCTTCACCGAGGGCACCAACCTGCGGGCCTGGCTCTTCCGGATCCTGACGAACGTCTACATCAACAAGTACCGCGCCGCCCAACGTCGTCCCGACGAGTCCGACCTCGCCGACGTCGAGGACATGTACCTCTACCGACGGGTCCCATCGATGGAGTCCGCCGCCGCGTCTCTCTCCGCTGAGGACCAGTTCCTCGACCTGTTCACCGACGACGAGGTCAAGTCGGCGGTCGAGCACCTGCCCGAGTCGTTCCGGTTGCCGGTTCTCCTCGCCGATGTCGAGGGTTTCGCCTACAAGGAGATCGCCGAGATGCTGGACGTCCCCATCGGAACGGTCATGTCGAGGCTGCATCGGGGAAGAAAGGCGATGCAGAAGGAGTTGTACCAGTACGCACAGGAGCGTGGGCTCACCGACTGAGCCCGAGACCACCACCGACACCAACGTTTTCCACCATGTCCGACTGCGCTGAGACCCTCAGAGAACTGGAGCCCTTCCTCGACGGCGAGCTCGCCGAGGAGGTGCGTCACCATGTGCACCACCACCTCGACGCCTGTCCCGACTGCCAGCAGGCCTTCGAGTTCCATCTTGAGTTGAAACAGGCGATCCGACGCAAGTGCAGCGAAGACGCCCTTCCCGACTCGCTGATCAGCCGTCTCGAGGTGTGCCTCACCGAGGACTTCGACGGTGACGGAGTGATCGGCGACGAGGGCTGACCGCTACGCTGAGGCCATGCTCGCAGCCAACATCTGGCACTGGTGGATCGGCGTCGTGCTCGCCCTCGCAGGGGTCGGCGCGGTGCTCGGCCTCGTGGTCGGCTACCTGAAGTCGGTCACCGCCCTGAAGCACCCCCTCGGTCGCAAACAGCGCGACGCGGAACTCTGAACGACCGTCTCGGTCCCCTCGTCGCCGAACTGCTCGGCCGCTGTCGATTCCCCGACGCGGAGCCCGGCGTTCCCTGCGCGTTCTCCGGCGGCGCCGACTCGACAGCGCTCCTCCATCTCGCCCGAGAGGCCGGTCTCGAGCCGGTCGCTCACCACGTGGATCACGGCATCCGCGAGGCATCCGGCGCCGAGGCCGACATCGCCGCCTCGATCGCCGAGCGCCTCGGCGTCCCCTTCGTACTCCACCGCGTCTCGGTGGATCCCGGCCCGAATCTGGAGGCGCGCGCCCGAGAGGCCCGACGATCGGTCCTCCCCCCGGGGTCGATGACCGGACACACCGCTGACGACCAGGCTGAGACCGTGCTGCTCAGGCTCCTGCGGGGGACCGGGCCCACCGGCCTGGCGGCGATGCGACCCGGGCCGAACCACCCGATCCTCGACCTCCGGCGGAGCGAGACCCACGAGTTGTGTCGACTTCTCGAGATCGAGCCGGTCGTCGACGGGTCGAACGGCGATCCGGCGATCCGGCGGAACCGGGTTCGCTCCGAACTGCTGCCTCTCATGGCCGACATCTCCGATCGGGACCCCGTTCCGGTTCTGGTGCGCATCGCCGAGGTGGCCGCTTCCGAGGGCGCGTTCCTGAACGACCAGATCGCCGGTCTCGACCCGACCGACTGCCGGGCGCTCCGCGACTGCCACCCGGTCCTCGCGCGCCGGGCCATCCGCCGGTGGATCGGCGAGGAGACCGGTTATCCGCCGTCGAGTGAGGCCCTCGAGCGGGTCATGCAGGTCGTCGACGGGACCGTCGTGGCCTGCGAGCTCTCCGGAGGTCTCCGCATCTCGCGCTCGGCGGGTCGGCTCCACCTCACCGTCCCGATGGGGTCGACGGACTAGCATTTGCGCCGGATGTCGCCCGTTCTCACCTCCGGGGCCCCGTCTCAGGGAGCCGTCTGATGCCACCGAAGCTCCGTGGCAAATGGGCGCTCGGCATCGAGCCGAGGAACTTCACCTGGATCCTGAAGGACAAGCTGGCGATCTGCGAGCGTCCGGGAGGGTTCGGTGACAACCACCGCCGGGTGCGACGCCAGGAGGAGATCATCTGGATCCGGGAGAACGGCTTCAACTACGTCGTCTCGATCATCCAGGCCCCCCACAACCTCCACAACTACGAGGAACTGGGCATGCCGTATCGGCATCGCCCGATGCGCACCGACGACCTCGACGGCTGGCTCCGCTCGCTCTACACCGAGCTGGATGAGCTCGTCCGGGGTGGTCAGCGGGTCATCGTCCACGCCGAGGAGCTCGGCGATCGTCTCGTCGGCGTCATGGGCGGCTACATCCGCTGGGCCGGACTGGTCGACGGGGACACGGAGACGATCACCATCACCGAGCAGTTGACCGGCCGGAAGCTCGATCCCTTCGCCCGGCAGTTGATCATCCGGGCCCACGAGCTGCGTTGAGTCGACCGGGCGGCGGCGCCCACCGCGTCGACACCGACGTGCTGGTGATCGGCGCGGGACTCGCGGGGCTGGCGGCAGCGCGACGCATGACCGCGGCGGGATTGACGGTACGCCTGCTCGACAAGGGTCGATCCGTGGGGGGCCGGCTCGCGACGAGACGGATGAGTGGCGCGGTCGTCGACCACGGCGCCCAGTTCTTCACGGTGCGGGGCGAGTCGCTCGCCGCTCAGGTCGACGACTGGACGGCGCGCGATCTGGTTCGGGTCTGGTGCCACGGTTTCGACGGATCCGACGGCCACCCGCGGATGATCGGATCCCGGGGTATGAACTCCCTCGCCAAGGACCTCGCGGTCGGCCTCGACGTCCACGCCCCGTCGATGGCGGTCGCCACCCGCTTCGACGATCTCGGTCACTGGGAGGTCACGACCGACGATGGCTCCTCGCACCGCGCCGGTGTGCTCCTGTCGACCGCCCCGGTCGCGCAGTCGTTCTCCCTACTGTTCGAGTCGGTGGACGGCCTTCCGCGCGATCTCTTCGACGCCGACTACGACCGGACCCTCGGCATCCTGCTGGTCCTCGACAGCCCGAGTGCCGTCCCTCCTCCGGGTGGGCTGCAGAACCCGACCGCCGAGCTGTCGTTCGTCGCTGACAACGCCCTGAAGGGGATCAGTGAGATCCCGGCGCTCACGGTGCACGCCGGTCCGGCCTGGTCGCTCGAGCACTGGGACGCCGATGCCGCGATCGTCGAAGCGGAGCTGTCTCGGCTGGCGGCCCCATTCGTCGGATCGGCGGGAGTCGTCGAAGCGCAGGTGAAAAAATGGCGGTTCGCGACACCCCGCCGCCCCTGGCCCGAGCCGTGCTGGGTCGACGAGCGGACCCGAGCGGTGCTCGCCGGTGACGCCTTCGCCGGACCCCGGTTCGAGGGAGCCTGGGAGTCGGGGCTCGCGGCGGCCGACGCCGCGGTCAGACTGTGCAGATGACGTCGGTCAGCCGGCGTTGCGAGAGGGTGTACCTCGACACGAAGTCCTCGCCGAGTTCTCGTCGGAAGGCGCTGAACGACTCGAACTCGGTGTCGCACCTCCGCGTGAGCACCGGGGCGTAGGGCAGCTGCAGACCGTCGGCGAGCGTCGCCACCTCGTCGTCGAGCGCGACGATCGGGCCGAACTCGACCACCCCTCCGGGCTCCACCGGTTCGAGGCGGAACCAGACGACCGACTCGCCGAGCAGGTCGGCGACGAGCGCGCACGCCCCGATCCTCCGTCCGATCGGGCATCGGTCCTCACCGGGTGTACCCGCCACGATCCTCGCGCTGCGCCGCTCATCGAGGATGAGCACTGTGCTGCTCGCTGCCGCGCCGTCGACGACCGAGAAGACCGCCCCCTCGTCCTCGAAGCGCTGCACCCGCTCGATGAGGTCGACCCGCCGCGGCTGCGTGTCGGCGTCGGCGCCCTCCTCGGTGACTGGCTCCACCCCTCCGACGATCGCGGACACCACGAGGAACGAGAGGATGACCGCGCCGACGGCCGCGAAGAAACGAATGCTGAAGATCTCGCGCATGGTTGCCTCAGCGGGCGGTCCATCCCCCGTCGACGATCAACGACTGGCCGGTGAGGAACGTCCCAGCTGACGACGCGAGGAGGAGGAGCGCCCCATCGAGCTCATGGGGTTCACCCATCCGAGGTATCGGCGAGTTCTGCCGGATGAAGGCCTGACTCGACTCGTCGTTCATGTCCTCGGTCATCTCTGAGGGGAACCACCCCGGGCACAGCGCGTTCACCCTGATCCCCCGCCGGGCCCACTGGAGCGCGAGCTCTCGGGTGAGGTTGACCACCGCGCCCTTCGACGCGCAGTAGTTCGCCTGCTTGACCGGTGTGGCACCGACGTGCCCGAGCATCGAGGCCACGTTCACGATCGAGCCGGAACCGCTCTCGATCATCGATGGAGCGCAGAGCTTGGCGAGATGCCAGGGCGCCGTCGTGTTCAACTCCAGGACCGAGCGGAAGGTCTCGACCTCCTCATCAGCCACCCCGACCACGGCCGTGGTACCGGCGTTGTTCACCAGGATGTCGATTCGTCCATAGGCGTCGAGCGCCTCGCTCACCAGTCGCTCACGGTCATCCTGGGAGTACAGATCGGCGGGGATCACGGTCACCCGTTCGAGTTCGGCGGCGAGTCGTTCGAGTCGTTCACGGCGGCGAGCGGTGACCACGACGGTCGCCCCGGCCCAATGGAGCACTCGTGCCATACGCTCCCCGAGGCCCGACGACGCCCCGGTCACCAAAGCGACGCGGTCGTCGAGACGGAAGAGGTCGAGTGCTGACTCGGGGGGACGGTCCGCGTTCGCCATGTGGCCAGCATGTCATCTGGGAGCGTCGGGTCGGGGTGCAGCACCCGGTCGTTCCCTCCCTCGTGCAGTTGGAGGAGCTCGCGACGACCGTCGGCCACCGACGACCAAAGGGCCGTTCGCTACCGATGCGCCCGTGTGGCCGCCGAGCTGGCCGAGCTCACCCGGGTTGCCTGAAGTCCGGCCGCCGCTTCTCCAGGAACGACGCGATGCCCTCCTGGCCGTCCGGGGTGACGACACCGGCCGCCATGACCTCCATCGCGTAGGCGTAGGCCTTGGGTTGGTCGAGGTCGACTGGGGCCTCATCAACCGGGCGGTGCCCGAGGCCGAACT
>RGGX01000082.1 GCA_010024485.1 Actinomycetota bacterium
CCGGGCGTTGCGGGAGGCCGCCGCCACCGCAGCCATCCCCGTCGCAGCCGTCCGGCCGGCGCTGGTGCGGGCCCTGACTGCTCCCGCTGACCTGGTGCAGTTTGAAGCAGCCCGCGCCCTGGCCGAGTTGGCCGGCCCGTCGTCCTTTCCCGGAGCCAGCCTGATGCTCGACCGGCTGACCTTCTTCGCCGGCTCGACCGGGGTCGACCGGGCCGTGGAAGCCCTCATCGAAGCGGAGTCGATCGTCGTCGCGCGCCTCATTGATCCGGACCGCTGACAGGCAGACGCCGAGGGCGCGGCCCGGATCGCTGGCCTCGACGCCATCGACGTTGATGGTGAGCCCGTGGAAGCGGTCGGCGAAGAGCATCTTGGAGGCGACGCCGCCGATGTCATCGGCATCCTCCATGGCGGCGACCATCGAACGGAGCCAGGTGGACTCGATCGTCGCGTCGTTGTTGATGAGGGCGACATGGTCGAAGTGCTCAGCGAGGGATCCCTCCACACCATGGCGGATCCCGAGGTTGCACCCCCCGGCGAAACCGAGGTTGGCGAGCGGCTCGAGGACAACCACCTCCGGGAACTCGCGTCGTACCCGCTCGGCGACATCGTCGAGGGAGCCGTTGTCGACGAGGACGACTTCGAGTCGATCCGATGGCCAGTCGAGGGCGCGGATCGAGGTCAGGCAGTCGATCGTCATCTGCCCGCCGTCGTAGGTGAGGACGACGATGCGGATCCGAGGCTCGGTGGTCACCGCTGCGCCTCGACCTCTCGACGGCGTCCGGTCATGGTGCTCGCGGGGGCAACGTCATCGAGCACGATGAGGTCGAACTCGTCAGCGCCGACGTCACGACCGACCATGCCCACGGGGCGCAACGCCTCGTCGAGGTCGGATGACCGCTCCAGATCGGCCAGTCCGGTCCCGCCGACGAGGAGGGACGACACCGGTTCGGCCCGGTGCGCGGCGAGCTCTCTCGCGCGGTCCAGTGTCTCCGCCCCGACGGCGATCCGACGTCGCGGTGGGCGGATGGGCTGCCTGGTCGACTCGGGCCGATGGTCGCGCAGCGCGTCGGCGACACGGTGCCCGAGGGCCTCGACCGTCCAGGTGGTGGCCACAGCCCGAGCGACCGTCTGCAGGTGCCCGCGGTGGTCGGCGTCGTTCAGGGCCGCCGTGATCGAGCCGGCCATCGCCACGACGTCATAGGGGTCGAACTGGGCCGACGGGTCACCGATCACCTGATCGAGCGATGAGCCCCGTGAGCAGATCACGGGACAGCCGCAGGCAGCGGCCTCCACCACCGGGAGCCCGAAACCCTCCTCGGTGGACGGGAAGACGCTGAGTTCGGCGGTACGCAACAGCGCGATCAACTCCGACTCGGGAATCGAGCCGACGAGTCGCACCGAGTCGGAGATGCCGAGATGCACCACCTCATGGTTCCAGCGATCTCTCGTGACGCGGTCGCCTCCCCCGACAACGACGAGCCGGCGACCCGATCTCACCTCGGCGTCGAGCGCGGCCCAAGCCCGGAGCATCCTCGGGACGTTCTTCCGCTCGTCGGGTCCCCCGACCACCACGGTCTCGCCGGGTCGAGCCCTGGCATGGGAATCGTCCGGAGTGAAGACCGGGTCCACGGCGGAGCCGATGTCGATGATCGGCATGGAGCCGAGGGCGAGTTCATGGCGGGCGGTGACCGCTGCGAACTCGGAGATGGCGAGCATCACGTCGACGGTGCGGGCCAGGGCGGAGCGCAGTTCGCTCTGGCGGGCCGCGGCCGCATGGACGAGATAGCGGCTCGGATACCGCTGCGGGATCACGTCGTACATGACGGCGGCGACCGGCAGCCCGGCCTCACTCACCGTCACCGGGATCGCGTCGAGCGACACCGGGTGGAGCATCAGTTGGGTGGCGACGAACCACGGCGCGACGTCTCCGGACTCCTCGAGCACCTCGCGCACGAGGGCCCGATCGAGTGGCCGGACATCGGCACCATCGATCAGGTCGTGCCACTGCTCGACACCGCGATGCCCATCGGCCATCACCACCGGACGCTCACCGACGACGATGAGCGATCGGACCAGGGTTGTCACCCACCGGCCGATACCGCGCCCCGATGCTGTGGGATGGGAGACCGCCCGACCGTCGACGAGCACCGGAACGCCACCCACCACGGCCGGTCCGCCGGTCATGTGGGGTCGCCGTCGGCGTCGAGACCGAGACGGCGGAGTTGCCGATCGATCACGCGCACCGAGGCGAGCGCGGTCTCGGCGTCGAGTCGAACCCGCTCAGCGAGCCCGATGCTGAGGGGCGGTCCCTCCTCGGCCGCGGCGTGCAGCTCGTGGTTCATCTGCTGGACGAGCGCGTCGATCCGCTCGACGGCCGCCCGCATCTCGGCCACCTCGGATCGCAGGGCTCGCAGATCACCCCCGGTGAGCCGGCGCAGGAGCGCCTTGAGGACTCGCACGCCCCGAGACTACCCCTGCCCTCGGGAGCCGGGCCGTGAGCCCGACCAACGGAGCCGGGCCCGCCCGAGCATCGCGATCATCTCGAGCCCGAGGCGAACGGCCTTGAGGCGATCACCGGTGACCGAGCTCTCGCCGACACGAGCTCGGTAGGTCACCGGGATCTGCACCAGGTTGAGCCGACTGGCGACCGCCACGAGCATCATCTCGAACCCGGCCGGGGAGCCGTCACCGTGCCAGTGGGGCGTGATCTGATCGATCGCGGAGCGCGACAGCACCCGGAAGGTGCACCCGACATCGGAGAGGTAGACGGTGTTGAAGAGGACCTCGGTGAGCTTCGCCACCGCCCAGTTGCCCCAACGCAGGAACCATCCCATGTTGGCTCCGGAGAGGATGAAGGTCTGGACGGTCCGCGAGCCGAGAACGAGGTCGACATCGGCCGAGTAGGCCAGCAGTTTGAGCAGATCGGCGGGTTCGAACGTTCCATCGGGCTCGCAGACGCAGACCAGGTCGGCATCGGAGGTCTCGGCGAGCCCGCGGCGGATCGCCGCCCCATAACCCTGGGTCGACTCGTGGACCTCCCGCGCCCCGGTGGCCGCCACCGCCGGGGAGGTGTCGGGATGGGCGTTGTTGTTGACGACCACGATGTCGTCGACCACCCCGAGGACCTCGAAGGCGCGGATGCACTCGGCGATCGACAGGTGCTCGTTGTAGGTGGGCAGCACGACCGCGACCCGCTGTCCGTTCCACATGATTCCTCCAGCGACCGATCCCGCGGTCAGCCGTCGACCGGAATGTACAGGCGATAGCCGCCGACCTCGGTGACCCGATAGGCGTCGGCGGCGAGCGGCAGCGATGGATCCGCGCTGGCCGGATGGAGGTGCGCGAGGCGACCGGGATCGGCGTTCTCCACGATCCGCTGCGACTCGGGGAGGCGGACCACGTACGGGGTTCCGCTCACCGCGGTCACGATGCGCCCGTCACTGGCGTACTGGACCGGGAGCACACCCCAGTAGTGCCCGGACAGCCGTGTGACCGAGGCCTCGTCGAGGGCGTCGATCACGGTGCGGGCCACGCCGTCCGCATCAGGTGTCGCCGGTGCCTGGGAGCGAAGCCAGGGCGCGACCGTGATCGCCACGAGGGCCACCGGCACGACGACCGGACCCATACGTCTCAACGGCGCGGGGACGCGGGCAGCGAGGTGCTCGGCGCCGATCGCGACGCTGAGGACGAGGAACGGCAGGTAGATCACGGCGTAGCGCGAGTCGGCCACGAACGACAGGTTGGCGAGCATCGCCATGAGCGGCCAGCAGACGAGCACGGGCACGACCACCACCGACAGCACCATGGAACGTTGCCGCACCGCCCCCGAGATACCCACGAGGGCGAGCGCCACCGCCGCGATGATCACGAGCGCGGCGATCGCGCCGGGCACGACCCAGCCACCCCCCTCCCCCATGAGGCCGAGCGAGCGAGGGACCAGCCCGGTGAAGAAGCGGGTCAGACGATCCCCCCAGGTGTCGCTGGCCTCGATGGGCTGTGAGAGCGACGGCCAGTCGTTGCGCGCGTTCCAGATCAGGAACGGGAGGTTCACCGCGACCGCCGCCAGTCCGGCGGGCAACCACCACGCCCTCCAGTTGCGCCGGTGTCTCCATGAGGCGACCGCCGAGAGCGGCACCAGCACCGTCAGGAACATCGGATGGAGGAACACCGCCAGCCCCGCCACACCACCGAACAGCGCGGAGGCGCGGGCATCGCTTCGGTCACGGCTGACGATGCCGATGGCGATGAGGATCGCCAGGCTGACCGCGAGGAGGCCGGAGCCGTAGGAGAGGTAGGCGCGGGTGGACAGCACGACCAGCGGGCCCGACCCGACCCAGATGCCCCCGACGCACACGAGAGCGATCGCGTCGCGCAGACCGAGGCGTCGAGCCGCCAACCCCACGATCACCGCGGCCACACCCCACAGCAGCGACGAGTAGACCTTCAACATCACGGGATGCGCGCCGAGCACCGCGTGGATCGGCGCGAGGACGTAGGCGTCGACGACTCCGGTGTAGGCGGCACCGCGGATGACCACCGGGAGGTCGCCATCGCGGATCGCCATCGCCTGGAGACCGGTGTAGGCCTCGTCGGCGTTCAGGGTTCCCTGCACCGAACCGAGGACCCGCCACCGGGCCCAGAGACCGACGAGGAGCACCAGCGCGCCGCCGATGGCCGTTCCTCGCCCCCGCTCCACGCCCGAACCCTACGACGGCGGCCGTGGACGGCCGTGAACCGGTAGGTTCGCGTCATGGCCGTATTGGTGACCGGGGGCGCCGGATACATCGGATCGCACACCGTGCGCCGCCTTCGAGAGGCTGGCGTCGACACCGTGGTGCTCGACACCTTGGAGCGGGGCAGTCGCGAGGCGCTGCTCGGCGCGCCGCTGGTGGTCGGCTCGATCGCCGACGAGGCGCTCGTCACCGAGGTGTGTCGCGAGCACGACGTGACCGCGGTGGTCCACTTCGCGGCCCACAAGAGCGTCGGCGACTCGATGGTCGACCCGGGCCCCTACTGGACGAACAACGTCCAAGGGACCGTGCATCTCATCGAGGGCATGCTCGCCGCTGGGGTCCGCAACATCGTGTTCTCCTCCTCCGCCGCCGTCTACGGCTCACCGGAGCAGGTGCCGATCACCGAGGGGGCGCCGATCCGACCCGAGAACGTCTACGCCGAGACCAAGGCGATGATGGAGCGGGTCATCGACTGGTATGGGACGACGAGCGGTCTGCGCTGGGCCAGCCTGCGCTACTTCAATGCCGCGGGCGCCAGCACCGACAGCGTGATCGGCGAGGACTGGAGCTCCACGACGAATCTCGTGCCACTCGTGATGCGGGCCGCCCTCACCGACGTCGGCCCGGTCGACGTGTTCGGCACCGATTTCGACACCCCCGACGGCTCAGGGGTCCGCGACTACATCCACGTCGAGGATCTCGCCGAGGCCCATCTGGCGGCCCTGCGATACCTCGAGGCCGACGGAGAGAACCTGACGGTGAATCTCGGCACGGGCAACGGCACCTCGGTACTCGAGATCCTCGCCATGACCGCCGAGATCCATGGCGCTGAGGTGCCCCATCGCATCTCGGGACGCCGACTGGGTGACCCGGCGACGGTCTACGCCGATTCGACCCTCGCCGGACGCACGCTTGGCTGGACGGCGACGCGCGGTCTCCGCGAGATCATCTCCTCGGCCTACGCCTGGTATCGCCAGGGCTGACCGTCAACCGTCGCCGCTGAGGAGTTCTCGCACCCGCTCCTTCGGACGCCCGATGATCGCCCGGGACGCGGCCAC
>RGGX01000083.1 GCA_010024485.1 Actinomycetota bacterium
TCTCAGCGTTCTCGAGGAGGTGCTCGAGCTGACGGATGCGACCCTCCATGTGCCCCTGCTTGTCCTTGGCGGCGTGATAGCCGGCGTTCTCGCGCAGGTAACGAGCACCACCGAGATCAAAGTCGCGGGTCTCGATGTCGACACCGGCGGCCCGCACCACCCCGAGGGCCTCAGCCGTCACCTCCGGCCCGATTCCGTCTCCTCCGATGACCGCGATGCGATGTGCCATAGGGCGGCCAATCTATTGGAGGGTGACCCCTCGCCCACGTGGCACCGCCCGGCCGCGGCGGGGGTTGCTCCGATCGACCCCGGGTCGACCCACCGGTAGCCTGCCCCTGCCATGGCATCACAACAGCTCTCCCGAGCCACCTTCGACCGTCTGAAGACCGAGTTCGACGACCTGACCACCCGCGGTCGCATCGAGGTCGCCGAGGAGATCGAACGCGCCCGCGAGGAGGGCGACCTGCGCGAGAACGCCGGCTATCACGCCGCCAAGGACAAGCAGGGGCACATGGAGGGTCGCATCCGTCAGCTCGAGCACCTCCTCGAGAACGCTGAGACTCGGTGAACACGCGTCACGGTGTCGAGCGCTGCATCAGGCACGCCTTCGAGCTCGCCGAGACCCGACCGGCCCGCCACGTCACCCTGGTCCACAAGACGAACGTGCTCACGTTCGCTGGCGACCTGTGGGAGCGCACCTTCCACGAGGTCGCCGCCGAGCACCCCGGTGTCGAGACCGCCTACAACCATGTCGACGCCGCCTGCATCTACTTCGTCCAGGATCCGCATCGCTACGACGTCGTGGTGACCGACAACCTGTTCGGCGACATCCTGACCGATCTCGGGGGCGCGGTCTCCGGTGGCATCGGACTCGCCTCGTCGGCGAACCTCAACCCCGCCCGCACCGGTCCGTCGATGTTCGAACCGGTCCACGGTTCGGCCCCCGACATCGCGGGGACGAACGCCGCCAATCCGACCGCCGCGGTCCTGTCGGCGGCGCTCATGCTCGACTTCCTGGGTGAGGGGTCCGCGGCCTCGCGCATCCGGGAGGCGTGCGCCGACCTCCCGACTGGGTCGACGACCGAGGTCGGTGCGATGATCGCCTCGCGAGTGAGAGACTGAGGAACGATGGCCATCACACCGACCCCGAAGATCTGGATGAACGGCGAGCTCGTCGCCTGGGACGAGGCGCGCATCCATGTGCTCACCCACACCCTCCACTACGGCATGGGTGTGTTCGAGGGCATTCGCGCCTATGGCACCGCCGACGGTCCGGCCATCTTCCGCCTCACCGAGCACATCGAGCGCCTGCATCGCTCAGCTCACATGCTGGGCATGGAGATCCCCTTCTCCGTCGATGAGTTGATCGACGCGACGAAGGCGACGGTGGCATCCACCGGTCTCGACGAGTGCTACATCCGCCCCATCGCCTACTTCGGCTACGGCGAGATGGGTCTCAACACGCTGCCCTGCTCGGTGGATGTGTCGATCGCGTGCTGGCCGTGGGGCGCCTACCTCGGTGATGACGCGGTCGAGAAGGGCATCCGGCTCAAGACCTCGTCGTGGACCCGCCACGACCACAACATCATGCCGCCGGCGGCGAAGACGACCGGCAACTACGTGAACTCCTCGCTCGCGAAGGTCGAGGCGTTGCGGGCCGGTTACGACGAGGCGGTCATGTTGGCCCCCAACGGTCTCGTGGCGGAGTGCTCCGGCGAGAACATCTTCGTGTCGCGTCACGGCATGCTGCTGACGCCGCCGCTCTCGGCCGGCGCGCTGGAGGGAATCACGCAGAACACGGTGATGACCATCGCCCGCGATCTCGGGTACGAGGCCCGCACCGACAACCTCGCCCGCAGCGATCTGTACATCGCCGATGAGGCCTTCGTGTGCGGCACGGCGGCCGAGGTCTCGGCGGTCAACTCGGTGGACGACCGCTCGATCCCGTGCCCGGGTCCGATGACCCGCGCCATCGCGGCCACCTACGCCGACGCGGTGCACGGTCGGGACGACCGGTACCGCCACTGGTGCGAGACGCTCTGATCTGACGCGGCCGGCGGTCCGGTGACCGACAGCGTCAGCTTCGAGCCATCATCTCCCGCAGCATCTCCACGAAGCGCTCGTGGTCGGCGTGCATGACCACCAGGGCGTTCTCCTCGCGTCGGGTGAATCCGAGCAGGTCCATGACCACCATCCCGCGGGTGGTCGTTGAGTCGCACTCGACCTCCAGGTGCATACGGCGGGTCTCGGTCGCGATCGTCGGGTCGATCGCGTAGGCCATCGCGATCGGGTCGGGCAGGTCGAAGCCCGCGAGCTTCGTCTCGGTCGCGCAGAACGAGGCGACGGTGGCCTGGATGTCGATGCAGAACTCGGCGAGCGGTGTGCCGATGGCGCGCAGCTCATCGGCGAGCGACGGCACGATGACGGCGTCGCGCCGACTGATGTCCCATCCGACGAACTCGAGTGGCAGTCCCGAGTCGAGCACCACCTGAACCGCATGGGGGTCCACCCACATGTTGAACTCCGCCACCGGGTTCACGTTGCCGACATGGTCGGCCGCGGCACCCATGATGACCACCCGTGGGATCCGCTCGACGATGGTCGGATCCCGGTGCACCGCCAGGGCGATGTTGGTGAGCGGTCCGAGGGTGACGAGCGTCAGTTCGCCGGCGTGCCGGTGAGACGCCTCGATGAGGGCGTCGACGGCGTGCCCGGCATCGGGCTCCCGTCCGCGCAGTTCGAGTCCGATGTCGCCCATGCCGTCATGACCGTGCACGTTCTGGGCGGTGCCGAGGGGCAGCACCAGTGGGCGGTCCGCGCCGACGTGCACCGGCACATCGCCGCGACCGCAGACCTCGCGGGTGTAGAGGGCGTTCTGCACCGCCGAGGCGAGGGGGACGTTCCCGGCGACCACACCGATGCCGACGATGTCGACGCGGTCGTCGGTGAGGGCGAGGGCGAGGGCGACGGCGTCGTCGCTCGCGGTGTCGGTGTCGATGTAGAACGGTCGGGCGGACATCGCCCGCACACTAGGGCTCGGGCCGGCAGCGCTCTCAGCCGGCGGCGTCGCGCCGTCGGGCCGCCATACCGCCGAGGGTCTCGAAGACCAGCCGGTGGGCGGCGTTGACGGTCAGGTCGCTCACGTCGTAGGCGGGTGCGACCTCGACGACATCCATGCCGACCACGTCGTGACGGTGGGCGAGTTCACGCACCGCCCGGAGCAGGTCGGTGGTGGTCAGCCCGCCCGGCTCGGGTGTGCCGGTGCCGGGGGCGTGGGCCGGGTCGAGGCTGTCGACGTCCACCGAGATGTACAGGTGGTCGGCCCGCTCGAGAGCCTCGGCCACGGCATCGTCGAGGACCGCTTGGAAGCCGCGCTCCCAGATCTCCTGCATCGTGTGCCAGACCATGCCCTGCTCGTGCATCCACGAGAAGGTGTCGGCGGGCGGCCAGTAGCCGCGGAGGCCGACCTGGACGAACCGGTCGCCCGGTACGGCGCCCGACTCGATGAGGCGACGCATCGGCGTGCCGTGGCTCGCAAGGTTGCCGTCGATGATGTCAGCGGTGTCAGCGTGCGCGTCGAAGTGGACAATGCCGACGTTGCCGTGACCGTAGGTGTCGGCGACGGCGGTGGCGGCCGGCCAGGTGATGGAGTGGTCGCCCCCGAGGATGATGGGCACGATCCGTCGACTCGCGACCTCGGCGACCCGCGACTTGATGTTGGCGTGACCGGCGGCGGCGTCGCCGTGGGGGCAGTGCGCGTCGCCGAAGTCGACCACGTCGAGGTGATCGAAGATCTCGAGGTCCAGGTCGATGTGGTAGGTGCCCGACTCGTAGGCGAGGGCGCGGATGGCGCGGGGACCGAATCGCGCTCCGGCGCGGTTGGTCGTGGTGATGTCGAGGGGTGCCCCGACCACCGCGACGTCGGGCTTCCACTCGTCGAGTTGCTCCGGGTCGGTCAGGAAGGGTCGTTGCCCGAAGGTCGAGAGCCCGCCGAAGACGTAGCCGAGCTCGAGTTGCTCGCGCATGCCGGGGGAGAGGCGCGGGTCGTCGCTCATACGGCGAGTGTAGGTGGCGGCGAAAAGTACGAGGGCCCCGGGCGGTGCTGCCGTGAGGCGCTCCACCCGGGGCCACCCGAGTTGCGGGGTCCACCGGTGGTCGATCTTCGGGCGTTAGCCTTCCTCCGACCACTCACATCGCCCGTCGTCCTTGCGGACGGCGGGCGATGCCGCTGTGTGGGCCGTCTCCCCCTTCACCCTTGCGGGCTCCGGATCTTCCGGCTCACGACTGTGCGCTGAGTGGAACGAGAATCAGTTTGCCAGCGGCATAACCGCAGGTCAAGAGGTTTTTTCGAATTCACAGGGTTATCCACGACATTTCTTGTTTATCCACCGTTCACGGCTGGTTTTCCACCTCTCGTCCACCGGTAACCCACAGCGAAATCCACAGTTTCGAGCGCGACGATCGCCGGCCGGGGCCGGCAACTTGCGCCCGGGCGATCCAGACGGTTGACTGTGGGGCGATGAGGAACGCACCCACGCTTTTTCGGAACCAGACTCACACCAGACACCGGCCCCTCGGGATCGGACGACCGGAGAACAGACACAGAGATGACCAACCAGCAGATCCAGATCGAGGTCTTCGACACCACGTTGCGAGACGGACTCCAGGTGGAGGGCGTCACGGCGACCGTCGACGACAAGCTCCGCATCGCCGAGCAGCTCGACCATCTCGGGGTGCACTACATCGAGGGTGGTTGGCCCGGCGCCAATCCGAAGGACATCGAGTTCTTCGCTCGGGCGGGTCGCGAGCTCGACCTCTCCACCAGCGCCTTCGTCGCCTTCGGTTCCACCCGTCGGCCCCGCGGTCGTGTCGACGAGGACGCCACCCTGCAGCACCTCCTCGACGCCAACACCCCTGCGGTGTGCATCGTCGCGAAGAGCTGGGACTACCACGTCACCGAGGCGCTCCAGACCACCCTCGAGGAGGGTGAGGCGATGATCGCCGACTCGGTCGAGTTCCTCGCCGGTCACGGCCGTCGTGTGCTGGTCGACATGGAGCACTTCTTCGACGGCTACAAGCGCAACCCCGAGTTCGCGCTCCGCGCGCTCGAGGCGGCCATCGTGAAGGGGGCCACCCATGTGGTCCTGTGCGACACCAATGGCGGCTCGCTCCCGCACGAGATCGAGGACATCGTGGGCGCCGTCCACTCCCATGTCGGCGCCGACGTCACCATCGGCATCCACTGCCATGACGACACCGGATGCGCGGTCGCGAACTCGATGGCGGCGGTCCGCGCCGGAGCCCGTCATGTCCAGGGCACCCTGAACGGGCTGGGGGAGCGCACCGGCAACGCGAACCTCACCACGATCATCCCGAACCTCCAGGTCAAGCAGGACTACCTCTGCCTCCCCGAGGGGCGGCTCGAGCGACTCACCGTCGTCTCCCACCGCATCGCCGAGACCCTGAACCGCGCGGTGAACCCGCAGGCCCCCTATGTCGGCTCCTCGGCCTTCGCCCACAAGGCGGGTCTCCACGTTTCGGCCATCAAGCGGGCCCGCGACGCCTATGAGCACGTCGATCCCGAGGTGGTCGGTAACGACACCCGTTTCGTCGTCTCCGAGATGGCCGGACGCGCGACCATCCAGATCAAGGCCGAGGAGATCGGTCTCGAACTCGATGGGCCGGCGATCAATCAGGTGATCGACGACTTGAAGCGACTCGAGCACGAGGGCTACCACTTCGAGGCGGCCGACGCCTCGCTCGAGTTGCTCATGCGACGGGCATCGGGCT
>RGGX01000084.1 GCA_010024485.1 Actinomycetota bacterium
GCTTCGAAGGGGATCGGCCGCGCGATGGCGGCTTCGATGGCGGAGGCCGGGGCCAAGGTGATGATGTCCTCGCGCAAGCAGGATCAACTCGAGGAGGCGGCCGCGACGATCGACGGTGAGACCGCGGTCTTCGCCGCCAACGCCGGTGATGTCGCTGCGGGTGAGGCCTGTGTGCAGGCCACGCTCGACCACTTCGGCGGGCTCGACATCCTGGTGAACAACGCTGCCACCAACCCGTACTACGGCCCGGTCCTCGGGGTCGACGAGGGGCGTTTCGACAAGACCTTTCAGGTGAACCTGAGGGGACCGGTGTTCTGGTCGGCGGTGGCCCATCGGCTCGCCTTCGCCGAGCGACCGGGGGTCATCATCAATGTGGCCTCGGTGGGTGGTCTCCGCGCCGAGGGCGCGCTCGGGGTCTACAACCTGACCAAGGCGGCGCTCATCCATCTCACCCGTCAGCTCGCGGGCGAGATCGGGCCGACCCGGGTGGTGGGGATCGCCCCCGGTCTGGTCACCACCGACTTCGCCTCGGTGCTGGTGGAGAACTTCGGTGACCGGTTGGCCGCCGAACTGCCGACGAAACGGCTGGGGGCTCCCGAGGACATCGCCAACCTCGCGACCTTCCTCGCCTCGGACCGCGCGTCGTGGATCACCGGGGAGACCTACGTGATCGACGGTGGGGCCGGCGTCCGCGGAGCGGCCGGCTGAGGTCAGCGGAGCAGGTCCCGGCGGACCTTGCCGAGCGCGGTCCGCTCGATCTCGTCGACCCGCACGATCTCTCGGGGGGCCGCCCACGGCGGGAGGGTGGCGCGGACATGGTCGCGCACCTCGTCGAGGGTGAGGTCGTCGCGCTCGGTGACGATCCGCGCGACGACGACGGATCCCCATTCGGGATCCTCGACGCCGACGACGGCGGCATCGACGATGTCGGGGTGGCCGAGCAGGACCTGTTCGACGGGTTCCGGCCAGACCTTCTCACCGCCGGTGACGATCATGTCGCCGCGACGGCCGGCCACTGAGAGGCGTCCGTCCGTCCCGATCGATCCGAGGTCGCCGGTGGGGAGCCAGCCCTCGACGAACGGGTCGGGTCCGTCCCGGTAGCCGCGCATCAGCATCGGTCCCCGCACCCACACCTCGTCGTCTCGGATGTCGAGCTCGACCCCGTCGAGCGGGAGCCCGTCGTAGACCACCCCGGATCCGGTCTCGGTCATCCCGTAGGTGGTGATGCAGTTCGACGGTCGATCGGCCGGTGGTCGGCCCCCGCCGAGCAGGACGGCGCGGTATCCGGAGACGTCGGTGCGTCTGAGCGCGGTGCCGACGAGGGAGGTGAGGGTCGCGTCGCTCGAGGCGACGACGTCGGCGTCGAATGCCGGGATCACGGTGAGTCGGGTCCCGAGGACCAGGGCCCTGGTGACGACGGACAGGCCGCCGACGTGGGCGAGGGGGAGGCAGGCGAGCCAGTGGTCGTCGTCGGCGATGTCGAGGCGCGCGGCGACGGCGCGGGCTGAGGCGGCGATCGCCGTATGGGTGAGCACCGCGCCCTTCGGCTCCCCGGTGGAACCGCTGGTCGGCACCACGAGGGCGTCCCCGTCCTCCATCGGGCGGCCGCCGGAGGGATCAGCGGTCGTCCCCGAGGAGTCGATGACGGCAGCGGCGCCGAACCGACGCATGAGGTCGTGTCGAGCGGACACCGTGAGGCGTCCGTCGAGCACGAGGGCGGCGTCACCGGCGTCCCACACCGCCCTCAGGGCGTCGACGAGGGCCGGGCCGCCGGGGAGGTCGATGGCGATGAGCCGATTCATCGTCGCGCGAGCGCGGGTTGCCGCCGACCGTCCACGCCTCCATCATGGCCGGACATGAGCGACACCGCACCGACTCCGGCGGCCGAGGGCGATCTTCCGTCCGGCTGGCGACTCTGGATCCTCGGGTCGCGTCCCCGAACGTTGCCCGCCGCGGTGGTCCCGGTCGCCGTCGGGGCGGCGGCCGCCCGGGTGGCGGATTCGAGCGACCGCTTCTCGTTCTCTGCCGTGGTGCTCGCCCTGGTGGTGAGCCTCGCCCTGCAGGTGGCGGTGAACTTCGCGAACGACTACAGCGACGGGGTTCGCGGCACCGATGATGATCGGGTCGGTCCGGTCCGTCTCGTGGCGTCGGGGGTGCCCGCGGGCAGGGTCAAGTGGGCGGCGTTGATCGCCTTCGGGTTCGCGGGGATGGCCGGGCTCGTGCTCGCCGTGACGGTGAGTTGGTGGCTGGTGCCGATCGGGGCGGTGTGTATGGCCGCCGGATGGGGGTACACGGGCGGTCCGGTTCCCTACGGCTATCTCGGGCTCGGGGAGGTCTTCGTCTTCGTGTTCTTCGGTCTGGTCGCGACGGTCGGCACGACGTTCGTCGCGGTCCGGTCGGTGACGGTGGTCAGCCTCATCGCCGGATGCGGGGTGGGGGCTCTCGCCTGCGCGCTGCTGGTGGTGAACAACCTTCGTGATCGGCCTCGTGACGCCGAGGTCGGCAAACGGACCCTGGCGGTGCGCCTCGGCGATCGGCGCACCCGCGCGCTCTACGCGATGCTGGTGCTCGGCGCTGCTCTCGCGGCTGTCGTCATCGCCGGATGGCATCCGGGCGCGCTCGCGGCGCTCATCGCGGTCCTGGTGGCTAGGGACCCGTTGCGTTCGGTCCGCGGGGGTGCCGCGGGCACCGAACTGATCCCCGTTCTCGGTGCCACCGGCCGGGTGCAGCTCGTCTACGGACTCGCGCTCACCATCGGTCTGCTCGCCGCGGGCTGAGTCTCAGGCGTGACCTGAGAGCCACGCGGCCACCACCCGGGCGGTGTCGGCTGGCTGCTCGAGATGCAGGCTGTGCCCCGCGTTGTCGATCCGGCTTCGGACGGCACCGGGTATCGAGGAGGTCAACCGGTCGCCGATGGCGTCGAACTTCGTGTCATGGGCGCCGGTGACGACCAGGCACGGCGCGTCGATGGTCGACAGCCGCGGCCAGAGCGATTCCTGCGCTCCGGTGCCGGCGAGCCGGAGGCTCGTGGCGAGACCGGCCGGGGTGTTCGCGCGGCGGGAGGCCGTCACCTCCGGTGTGTCGGTGAGATGTGAGAAGAGGGGGCCGGCGAGCCATTCATCGAGGAAGGCGTCGAGGCCGATCTGCTCGATCCGGTCGGCGAGACGGTCGTCGTCGTCGCGTCGGCGAGCCCGTTCGTCATCGTTGTCGATCCCGGCGGTGGTGCTGAGCAGCGCGAGCCCGTCCACCATCTCCGGTCGGTGGACGGCCAGGTGGAGCGCCTGCCGGCCACCGAGGGAGTATCCGAGCCACACCGCTCGACCGTGACGTTCGGCGAGCGCGTCGGCACCGGAGACGAGGTCGAGGGCCTCGTCGCTTCGGCTGCCGTGGCCGGCGAGGTCGGCGCAGATCGTCTCGATGCCCGGCGCCAGTTCGTTGATCCGGCTCGCGAGGTCATCCATCGCCGCCGCTGACTGCGTGAACCCGTGAAGGAGGACGAGTCGCTCGGGGATCATCGGCGCTCGGCGAGTCGTCGAAGCACGCGTTCGAAGGTCTCCACATCCTGGGCGCCGGGTATCGCCCAGCGTCCGTCGATGACGAAGGTGGGGACCGCGGAGATGCCGTGCTCGCCGGCGCGCTCGATCTCCGCTGCGACCTCCTCGTTGCCGGCGCCGCTCTCGAGGAACTCGCGGGTGGCCGTCGGGTCGACACCCACCTCGGCGAGGAGCGCGCACAGGCGCTCCGGGTCACCGATGTCGTCCCCCTCGGTGAAGTAGGCCCGCATGAGCCGGTCCTGGACCGTCGGCTGGTCGGCCGGGCAGGCCTCGGTGGAGGCCCACCACGCGAGGCGGTGGGCGAGGATCGTGTTGGCCCGGAGGGCTCGGTCGAGGCGCATATCGATCCCGTCCTCGGTCGCGGCTGCGGTGATCCGCTCGATGACCCGCGAGGCCTGCTCGGGTCCGCCGAACTTCCGCGCGTACGACTCGGTCACCGGTTCTGTCACGCCGGGTCGGGCGGTCGGATCGAGTTGGTAGGCGCGGTAGGTGACGTCGACGGCGATGTCGTCGCCGAGGAGCTCGACGGCGCGATCGAACCGCGTCTTGCCGATGTAGCACCAGGGGCAGATCACATCGGACCAGATCTCGATCTGGAGCGGTGTGGAGGTCTCCGACATGTCACAACCCTACGTGTGCCCCGGAACGGACGTATCGTCCGGGCCATGTCGGCGAACGCGACCTTCTGCGCGACCCTGGTCGACGAGTGGGTGGTGCGCGGTCTCGAGCACGCCGTGATCGCGCCGGGTTCGCGGAGTACGCCGCTCGCGCTCGCGCTCCGAGCTGACGATCGGGTGACCTGCCACACGGTCCTCGACGAGCGCTCGGCTGCGTTCGTGGCCCTCGGCCTCGCCGCCGATGGTGGGGTGTCGCTGGTGTTGTGCACGAGCGGTACGGCTGCTGTCAATCTGCATCCGGCGGTGGTCGAGGCGGGGCTCTCCGACCTCGCGGTGCTGGTGTGCACCGCCGATCGGCCTCCGGAGCTCCGTGGGGTGGGTGCCCCGCAGACCATCGATCAGATCGACCTGTTCGGCTCCGCGGTCCGCTGGTCGGTCGACGCTCCGGTCCCCGACGACTCCGATCCCGCCGGCTGGCGGGAACTGGCTCGTCGCTGCATCCATACCGCCTCGGGGCTTCATGGCGGTCGGCCGGGTCCGGTGCAGGTCAATCTGCCGTTCCGGGAGCCTCTGGTCGGGCCGGCCGGTCCGCTGCCGGTGTCGGGGCCCGCGACCGAGGGTGCGGCGCCGGTCGGTCGGGCCCCCGAGGAGGTGCCCGACGGTCTGCTCGAGGGTCGCGGTCTGGTCATCGTCGGCGGTCGTCACGGGTGTGAGTCAGCCGACATCCTCCGCTGCGCCGATCGGCTCGGTTGGCCGGTGCTGGCCGATCCGACCTCCGGTCTCCGCGGTGAGCGGGGTGTGATCAGCACCGCCGATGCGATCGTGCGCAGCGCGATGTTCGCCTCGGGGCTCGTCTGGTGGTGTCGTCCTCGATGCCGGTGCGGGATCTGGAGTGGTTCGGTGGCCCTGACGCGCGGGCCCATTCGAACCGGGGGGCGAACGGGATCGACGGTGTCGTGTCGACCGCCCTCGGGATCGCGCTCCGTGGGGCGCCGACGGTGGCCCTGGTCGGCGACCTGGCCTTCGTGCACGACGCGAACGCCCTCTGGACGGTCATGGCGCGCGGGGTCGACCTGCGCGTGGTGATCGTCGACAACGACGGTGGCGGCATCTTCTCGTTCCTGCCGCAGGCGGTCGAGCCCGGTGGTGCCGTCTTCGAGGATCTCTTCGGGACACCGCACGGTGCCGATGTGCTGGCCCTCGCCGCGGCCTTCGGTGTGCCGGGGGTCGAGGTCGGCTCCGTCGATGAGTTCCGTGAGGCGATCCGCCTCCCGGGCCCCCGGGTCATCCGGGTGGTCTCCGATCGTTCCGGCAATGTCGCCGTGCACGAGCGTCTCCATGCGGCCGCGGTGGTCGCGGTCGACGCGCTCGCGGGCTGAGATCAGGCTCGGACGATCGCGCTCAGCATCGCCTGGAGTTTCGCCTGGGTCTCGGCGAGTTCGTCCCGGGCGACGCTGTCGGCGACGATTCCGCCACCGGCGACCAGGCGGGCCTCACGACGGTCCTCGGAGAGCTCGGCGCACCGGAGGGTGACGGCCCAGGTGCCGTCCCCGTTCCC
>RGGX01000085.1 GCA_010024485.1 Actinomycetota bacterium
TTGTACGGGCTGATGAACGGGATGCCCATCGTCAAGATGTCGGTCTGGCCCTCGACCGGCACGATGTGCTGGGCGTGGACGTGCTCGAGGGTCCGCTCGTGGACGGTCTCGGTGAAACCGGCCTGCACGCTCGTCATGGCGTAGGGGGCCTCGATCGAGTGGAACACGCGGCGGGCGAGTCGACGCGGGGTGCGGTCGAGCACCTTCGACGTTGCCAGGAAGGTGGCCCGGTCGCGTCCCGTCCACTCCCACTCCCGCTTGGACAGGAAGTCGAAGGGGGAGGGGAAGGCATCGTTGTTGATGGTCGACTCGACCTGGAACACCTTCGGGCCGTTGTCGCGGAGGACGGCGCCCATCCTCCAGATCGAGTGGTGCAGCGCGGAGTGATGGCGGTCCATCAGGCTCCGGGTGTTCTGGAGGGACTCCGGATTGTGATGGTGCGAGAGGCATCGGTAGGAGGCCACCCCGGTCACCAGCGACTTCCAGCCGCCGTCCATGGCGACCTGGTTGACATTCGCGTAGACGACCAGGTCTGACTCGGCCACCCGACGGTTGATCTCGAGTATCTCCCCGTGGTCGGTCTCGCCGAGGACGGTCAGGTTCTCGTGGTCCTCCGCATCGTGCTGGTACAGGGCCCCACTCGGGTGGAAGGCGTCGAAGATCCGATCACCCAGGACATGGCGCAGCTCGTAGTCGTGCATCCTGCGGTGCAGGCCGAGCGCGGCGATGATGTGCACGTCGTCGACCCCGGCCTCGGCGGCCATCTCCAGCACCGCCTCGATGATGCGCTGCCGCGAGTCGGGTCGACGCATCTTGGGGAGCGACAGGCTCGCGTCATCGAAGCAGATCGTGAGCTTCATGTCCGGTCTGAGCAGCTCGGGGAGCGGCTCCATGTCGAGGGGCTCGACCAGCGCGCGACGGATGGCGGCGTCGGGGTCGGCGAGGCCCGGAAGCGGCTCGGCCGGGTAGATCACCCGCGAGCGGTCCGCGGGCAGGCGCTCGAGGCTGAACCGTTCGCCGTGCCAGAACAGCATGGGTGGCGTCGATCTGTCGACGTCGAGGACGAATCCGGGTCGTGGCATCAGTTGCCCCTCCTGAGGTCGAATGCGATCTTGACGGCGCCACGTCGACCGGCCTCCGCCGCGTGGGCGAGGGCGTCGACGTGACGTTCGATCGGGTAGGTGGCCGAGAGCAGTCGTTCAACCCCCGACGAGAGAGCGAGGTCGATGGCCAGGGAGAAGGTCCTGGCAGCGGTGCCGTCGTCGAGGATCTCTGTCCCGTAGGTGTAGCAGCCGCGAAGTTCGGTCTCGCGGTGCCACAGCGGCGTCATGTCGAGTGAGATGTCGGCGGGCATACCGAGGAGGACCACCCGCCCGCGGGGTCGTGTCATGGAGATGCTCTCCGCGATCGAGTCCGACGACCCGACGGCGTCGACCAGGCAGTGCGCGCCACTCGAGAGGTGTCGTCCGATGACGTGCGAGCCGGTCCGTCGACGAATCGCGGCGGCGAGATCCCCGGAGCGCACTACCTCGGCGGCACCGAGGGCTCGGGCGATGGCGAACTGATGCGGGTAGCGGGCACCGACCACGACGTCAGCCTCGGGGACGTGGGCTCGGAGCGCCGCGACGGTCGCGAGGCCCATGGTGCCGGCGCCGAGCACGCCGACGACCAACGGACCTCGTTCGAGGAGGTCGGCCCGGCGGAGCGCGTCGCGGACGCTGAAGGCCGCGTGGACACCACCGGCCAGGGGTTCGACGAGCACGGCTGCCTCGTCGCTCAGCTCGTCGGGCACGGCGTGGAGCTGTGACTCATGAGCCCAGAACCACGGGGCCCAGCCGCCACCGGTGGAGTTGCAGAAGCCGGTCTGGATACCGGGTTCGAGCGGTCCGGTCACAAGATGCCGGTAGTCGTCGCCGTCGCCGGGTGCGGCCTCGGGGGACGGTGGGACCGCGCCGCGCGCCGCGTGGCCGAGAACCGGTTCGATCACGACCCGTGAGCCGTCGTCGCGTCGGCCGACGACCTCGTGGCCCGGCACGAAGGGGAACGAGACCCAGTCCTCGAAGTAGGCGGACGCTCGTCCGTCGGCGAGCGCGAGGTCGGACCCGCAGATGCCCGACAGGACGGTGTCGATCCGCTCCCAGCCGGGTCCCGGCTGGTCGGGGTCATCGATCTCGCCGAGCGTCAGTGGGCCGACGCGTGTCGCCGAGCGCGCGCTCACCGTGGAGATGAGGCGGGCCGCGCCGAATCGGGGCACGCTGCGCTGGACGCTCAGGGCCCTCATCGCCCACTCCGTCGGAGCCGTTCATCGCCGAAGGGGGCGATGGGGAGCAGGGGCCTCGGACCTCCGGAGGCCTTCGACCAGTGCTCGACCAGCCAGCCCCGCTTCCGGGCGATGGCGGCCAGTCGGGTCTCGGGGTTGACCGCCACCGGGAAGCCGACGGCCTCGAAGAGCGGGAGGTCCGAGGAGGAGTCCGCGTACGCGACGCACTCATCGAGTCTGAAGCCCTCGGCCTCGCAGTAGTCGGCGAGGAGTTGGGCGCGGGCCTCACCCGTCGGTGGGACCGAGGTCATCTCCCCGGTGAGGGTGCCGTCGTCGCGGACGCTCATCTCGGCGGCGACGATCTCATCGAAGAGCGGCCTGAGGCCGGCGACGTTGAAGTCGAGGGCCCCCGTGATCAGGATCGTGCGGTGGCCGGCGGCACGGTGCTCCCTGACCCTCCGGATGCCCTCCGGGAAGCTCTTGGTGAGCACGAGATGGGTCATCATCTCGTTCACGTCCTCCTCGATCTGCTCGATGGGGGCGTGCTCGTAGCGGCGGTAGAAGTGCCGCAGGAAGTCGGTGCGGTCCCTCCGGTCGAGCCGGAGCAGCGAGGGGGCCTCGGCGAGGGTGCGCGCGATGTAGCGCAGGCGCTCTCCGCGGTCGAGTCGACGGGTGGCGAGCCAGGAGTAGTTGGCGACCACATTGGATGCGATCAGGGTGTTCTCGAGGTCGAAGGCGGCGACATGTCGCGCGGGGTCGAGCACCTGCCGTCGGAGACGAGCGGATCGGTCGGTGGTCTTGGCCCGCCCCGGGGTGGTCTTCACACGGGCGTGCTCGATGATCGACGGGAGGTGGATCTCGTTGATGTAGGTCGCCCAGTCGACGAGCCGGGGGTCGAAGGCGAAGTCCTGACGGTCGGTCTCGGGGAGCCGCTCCCACAGTTCCAGCAGGTTGTCGACCTGGTAGATCGCCTCGCACTCGGTGTAGAGGCCGTAGAGCTCGACGTACTCGAGCGCGCGCTCGACCTCCATGCGGCGCGTCTCGAGATTGGCAGCCAACTCGGCCTGGCGTCCGCGCAGGGGGAGGGCCTGGAGCGCGGATTCGGCGCGGGTGATGACGGATTTGGCCCTGGTGAGCTGGGTCTGGACCCGTCCGCGGCCCGGGAAGCTCCACTCGGGGACGATGATGGGCTGCCCCTCGTTGTCGTAGAGCGGGTGGGCGGTGAACCAACTGCTCACGTTGTCCACCAGGGCGCGATAGCGGAGCGGGTTGATCCCGCCGGAGGCCACCTGGGTGATGGGAGGGGCTTCCTCGGGGCCGGCGGCGGCGACGGCGACGATCGCGGCCACCACCATGTCGACCGGGATCACGTCGATGGTGCCCTCGGGGACGCCGGGGAACTCCTTGAGGAGGCCTCGCGCGTAGGACAGGATCACCGGCTCGGCCATGCGGAAGCCGCGGATCCAGCCGGGTCGGGGTTCGGCCCAGGCCGACTCGATGATCGATGGGCGCACGATCGACACCGGCACCTGTCCCCGGGTCTCGGTCAGCGCCTGCTCACCGAGGGCCTTCGTGAAGGCGTAGGCGTCCGGCCAACCGACACTCGCGGCCCGGGCGCGGCCGGCGGTCACGAGTTGGTCGCGAACCCAGCGGTTGCGCAGCTGCTCGGTCTTGGCGGCGAGGGCGGGTGCACCAGCGGCTCCCAGTTCGGCCCGCGCCCTCTTGCGGAACTCGCGCAGCCGCTCGGGGCGCCGGCTCTCGGCCTCGGTGTCGCCCTTCAGGCGTCGCGCGGAGGTGACCTCGTCGCGCCAGCCGAGACCGATGTCGAAGGGGCCCTCGCTCACCAGCTGCTCGGGGGCGGTTCCGCGTCGATTGCCGGCCACGTAGCACGTGGAGACGGCCACGAGGTGGGGGGTGATGTCGAGATCGGCGCAGAGGGCGGCGATACGGGTGGGGCCGAGGAGGTTGATCTCGACGGCCTGATCGAGGGGGGAGTCGAAGGAGACGGTCGCCGCGGAGTGGATCACGATGTCGACGGTGGCGAAGACCTCGCGAGCGTCGGCGTCGAGGCCGAGCCCGTCGCTGGACACGTCGCCGGCGATGGTGGTGACCCGTCGAGCCGTGAGCTCGGCGAATCCCTCCTTGCCGTGTTCCTCCCGCAGACGGTCGAAGGCGTCGTTGGAGAGGAGTTCGCGTTCGGTGCGGCGGGCCGCCGCCGTTCGACGCCCGTCCCGCACGAGGAGCACGAGCTCGCAGTCGGGGACACATCGGAGCAGACGCTCCACGAGAGCCGTACCGACGAACCCGGTCGCGCCGGTGATGGCGATCCTCTTTCCGGCGAGCGACTCGGCGATCACGCCCCTATGTCTATCAGACTCTCTACCAAGTGGTAGACGACGGCCCATGGTGCGAGACTGTGCGCGTGCCGGAACGTCCCACTCGCGAACGGATCCTCGACGAGGCCGTCGACCTCTTCGGGTTCCGAGGGGTGGAGGCGGTTTCGCTCGACGAGATCGCCCGCGCCGTCGGCGTGCGCAAGCAGTCCGTCCTCTACTGGTTCCCCTCCAAGGAGGCCCTGGTCGCCGCGGTCCTCGACACCGTGGCCGATGAGCTGATTGTGGTGATCTCCGCTGCGATCCGAGCCTCGGACGACGACCCGCTGGTGCGGATCGACGCGGTCATCCGAGCGGTCTTCGGCCCGGCGGTCCGGCGTCCGGCGCTGCTCGGACTGGTGCGGGAGCTCGGACGCCTCGACCCCGAGCTGGTCGATCGACTCCGCTCGCGGGTGCAGCCGCTCGTGGAGGCGTGCGTGCGCTACCTCGAGGACGAGATGGGCCGGGGTCGGCTCCGCCGCGCCGACCCGCGGTTGGTCGCCGCTCTCGCCTACGCCACCGTGACCGGGATCGCCACCGAACCCGAAGCCCTCGAGACGGTCGGTTGGCAGCGGGACCTCGCCGGACTGCGCCGACTCCGCGACGAGCTCCGATCCTTCATCCGGGCCGCCCTGGCGCCCTGAGTCTCAGAAGTCGACGCGCCGGGGTCGGGCCGCGTGGCGCTCGAGGGCGAGCTCGATGAGCCGTTCGATGATCTCGCCGTACGGCACACCGGAGGCCTCCATCATCTTCGGGAACATCGAGATCGGGGTGAAGCCCGGCATGGTGTTCACCTCGTTGAGGAGGACCCCTCGGCCGTCATCGGAGAGGAAGAAGTCGCAGCGCGCGAGACCGTCGCAGCGCAGGGCGCGGAACGCCTGGCGAGCGAGATCGCGCACTCGCTCGACGGTCGGCTCGTCGAGGTCAGCGGGCACCACAGTCCGCGACCGACCGTCGAGGTACTTGTCGGCGTAGGAGTAGAAGTGATCGCCCGGGATGATCTCGCCGGGCGCGGATATGAACGGATCGTCAGATCCGAGCACCGCCACCTCGATCTCGCGCCCACCGATGGCCTCCTCGAT
>RGGX01000086.1 GCA_010024485.1 Actinomycetota bacterium
CGTGACGGCGAGCGTCGGCTACTCGACGAACCACGACGCCGGGATGACCCCGGGGGAGATGCTGCGCGACGCCGATGCCGCCATGTACCGCGCCAAGGCCCGAGGCCGTGACTGCGTCGAGGCCTTCGAGGCCGGTGGACATGAGGCGAAGGTGGCCGACCTCCGCACGGCGGGGGAGTTGCGTCGCGGTATCGAGCGCGGCGAGATCGTGCCGTACTTCCAGCCCATCGTCGATCTCGCATCGGGGCGCACCACCGGTTTCGAGGTGCTGGCCAGATGGCTGCATCCGGATCGGGGGCTTCTCACCCCCGCGCACTTCCTGGCCTTCGCGGAGGACTCGGGCCTCCTGGTTGAGCTCGGAGCGGCGATGCTGCGGTCGTCGCTGTCGCAGCTCGCGGCCTGGCGGGAGGAGGGTCTCGACTTCGCCTCGGGCTCCATCTCGGTCAATGTCGGGAGCCGGCAGCTGGTGGATCCGAGTTTCCCGGCTCGGGTCGCCGAGGCACTGCAGGACTCCGGTATCGACGCGGATTCGCTCTGGTTCGAGATCACCGAGACCGCGTTGCTCACCGACGCGCGAGCGGCGACCACGGCCTTGCGTGAGGTGGAGCAACTGGGGGTGCACATCGCGGTCGATGACTTCGGCACTGGGTACTCGTCGCTCACGTATCTCAAGCGGTTCCCGGTCGAGGCGATCAAGATCGACCGCTCGTTCGTGGCCGGCCTCGGCATCGATGACGATGACTCCACGATCGTTGAGGCGGTGGTGCAGCTTGGTCGATCGCTTGGGGTCACGGTCGTCGCCGAGGGAGTGGAGTCGCCGCTCCAGCTCTCGAGGTTGCGCGAGCTGAACTGCGACCGCGGTCAGGGCTACCTCTTCGGCCGGCCGCGGCCGGCGGAGATCATCGTCCGCGAGGGCGTCGGGGGCTGAGCGACGTCGAGGAGATCGCCTCGGCGTGCCTGTCGGTCGTTGGGTTACCCTGCGCCCATGTCGTTCTCGGTTGGCGCGCTTCGCGGTTCTCCGGACCGCGGCGGGATCGTGGATCACCGTCTGGCGAGGCGGATGCTCGTCAATCAGGTTCGCCTCGGCCGTCTTCGTCGGGACGAGGTCTGCGACGCCCATCCCGAGCTCATTCGGGCGGCTCGCAATGTCGGCACCGAGACCGAGACGGACTGCCCGATCTGCGAGGAGGCTCGCCTTCGGCTGGTGACGTATGTCTTCGGTCATCGGCTGCCCGCGCACGGCCGGTGCGTGTCGAGCGCCAAAGAGCTCCGACAGCTCTCGATGACTGGGCGTGAGCTCCGCGCCTACGTGGTGGAGGCCTGCACGGAGTGTCGATGGCACCACCTGCTGCGCGTCCTCCCGTTGTGACCCCGCGGTGGTTCGGAGCGCTCGGGTTGGCCTCGGCCATCGTGCTCGGGTGCGCCACCTCTGAATCACCCGATGGGTCATCGACCGGGCCGACGGGTTTCGAGTCGTCGACGGTCGAGGTGGCCGGGGCCGACGGGTCGATGCGGGAGAGTTGCATGTGGATCGCTGACACTCCGGAGCGTCGGGCGAGGGGGATGATGGAGGTGACCGGTTTCGGCGCGGCCGAGGCGATGGTGTTCGTCCAGGAGACGCCGGTGAGTGGGCAGTTCTGGATGAAGAACACGGTCATCCCGCTCTCGATCGCCTACTTCGACGCCGTCGGCGAGTATCTGGGGGCCCACGACATGACCCCGTGCACGACACCTGAGTGCGAGCGGTATCCGACGGCGGCTGGGTACCGGTGGGCGGTGGAGGCGCCGCTGGGCGGTCTCGCCGCGCTCGGCATCGGTGAGGGGTCGACTCTCCGGGTGACCGACCGACCCTGTTCCGGTTGAGGCCGTCGCCCCGAACGCGAGTGTCACACCCCGGATCGAGGATGGTGCCCATGAGCGATTCGGTCCGGCGTTCGATACCCTGCCGGCGACATATCCACCCTGCCCCGTCCGCCGAGTCGCCGGGGCCACGGTCCGAGAGGGCCACGTCCGAAGGGAGCAACGCAGCAGATGATGCGTGCCTATGAACTCATGGTGATCGTCGACACCGATGTCGACGAACCCGTCGCCCAGTCCTGGGTCAAGACCGCCACCGAGGCGATCTCAGCCGCCGGTGGTTCGGTCCACGGCAAGCCCGACTGGTGGGGCAAGCGCCCCTTCGCCTACCCGATCAACAAGAAGGAGACCGGGTACTACTTCGTCATCGAGTGCGTGGCCCCGGCGGGCTCCCTCGATGAACTCGAGCGTTCGCTCCGTCTCGCCGACGACGTCGTCCGCCACAAACTGATCCGTCTGCCCGAGGCCGAGGCCGAGCGCCGCGGCATGACGGCTGCCGCCTGACGCGGCAACACGAAGGGAGCCGAACATGGCATCGAACAGCATCACCCTCATCGGGAACCTCACCCGTGACCCCGAACTCCGGTTCACCACCGGCGGACGCGGCGTCGCGAGCTTCGGGCTTGCGGTGAACCGTCGCTACCAGGTCAACGGGGAGTGGCAGGAGCAGGTCTCGTTCTTCAACATCGTGTGTTGGGGCGACCTCGGCGAGAACGCCGCCGCCACCCTCTCCAAGGGGAGCCGGTGCATCGTCGCCGGCCGCCTCGAGCAGCGCAGCTGGGAGACCAACGACGGCGAGAAGCGCTCGGTCGTCGAGGTCATCGCCGACGAGGTCGGCCCCAGCCTCCGGTGGGCTACCGCCCAGGTCGAGCGCACCGAGCGCTCCGGCGACTTCGGCGGTGGTTCAGGTGGCTCCTCCGGAGGTTCCTCCGGCGGCGGCCGTGCCCCCGATCCCGTCTACGGCGACGAAGAGCCGTTCTGACAACCCCTCTCACCCGAATCGATCAGGAGAATCCGACATGGCGAAGAAGCCTCAGCGTGGCGCGCGCAACCGCGACGCGAACCCCCGCAAGTTCAAGAAGAAGACCAGCCCGCTCGTCATCGAGAAGGTCGAGTACGTCGACTACAAGGACGTCGACCTCCTCACCCGTTTCATGAGCGATCGCGGCAAGATCCGCGGTCAGCGCCTCAGCGGCAACGACGTGCAGCAGCAGCGCGAGGTGGCGAACGCCATCAAGATCGCCCGTGAGATGGGGCTGCTCCCGTACGCGCGTCGCGTCGCCTCCACCGGGCGGCAGGGCCGCGGCCGCGACGGCGACCGCCGTGGCCGTCCGAGCGATGTCGACACCCGCGACACCTCGAGCGCGCCGGTCGAGGAGAGCAACATCGAGTCCACCGACGAGACCGTGGACGACCAGGCCGAAGTGGCCGCCGTCGCCACCGAGTCCGAGGAGGTCTGATCATGAAGTTGATCCTCCGCGCTGACATGCAGGGCGTCGGCAAGCGCGGCGACATCATCGATGTCGCCGACGGCTATGCCCGCAACTACCTCCTCCCGCAGGGGAAGGCGATCGTCGCCACCGACGGCGCCGTGGAACAGGCCGCCAAGATGCGTCGCGCTCGCGACCTCCGCGATGCCAGCGATCGCGAGGCCGCCCAGACCGTGGCCTCCACCCTGGTGCCCACGGTCATCGCGCTCACCGCGAAGGCCGGTGCCGAGGGCAAGCTCTTCGGCTCGATCACCGCGGCCGACATCGCGACGGCGATCGCTGAGCAGACGTCGGTCGAGATCGACCGCAAGCAACTCGAGATCGACGAGCAGATCAAGACCGTGGGACAGCACGTCGTCCGCGCGGTCCTCCACCCCGAGGTGTCCTTCCCGGTCACCATCGAGGTGTCACCCGCCTGATGCATCCTCCGGTCGGCGTCACTATCGGTGGCGCCGACCTTTATCGGACGAACGCGCTCCGATCTGGTTGTCCACAGGGTAATCCACAGGGTTTTTCCCCTTCCTTCCCACAGGCTTCGGCTGGGAGAGTGTCGTTCTGATGTCTGACGAATCACCCTTCCCCCCGATCGACGACGACGACTTCACCGGGGATTCACCTATTCCCATCCGTCGTTCATCTCGGCCCGGGAGTCGCCGTGTGGACAACCGGCCGAGGGGTTCCGCCGGTCGGGTGCCCCCGCACAACCTCCAGGCTGAGGAGTCGGTGCTCGGCGCCCTGTTGCTCGCGCCGGAGGCCATGGCGTCGGTCTCCGAGCAAGGGCTCAAGTCGGAGGACTTCTACCGACCCGCCCACCAGCACATCTACGACGCAATCCGCGCGCTCTTCTCGGCCGGCAATCCAGCCGACACCGTCACCGTCGCCGATGAGCTTCGCCGTCATGGTCTTCTCGATGAGGTCGGTGGCATCGAGGGCCTCGTCGACCTCCAGAACACGACGCCGGCGATCTCGAGCGTCGGTCACTATGCCCGCATCGTGCAGGACACGGCGATGCTCCGGCGCCTCATCCATGTCGCTGGTGACATCGCCGAGATCGCCTACAGCGAACCCGACGATGTGACGAAGGCGCTCGATGAGGCGGAGACCCGTGTGTTCCAGGTGGCCGAGGATCGGGTCACCGACACCACCCGCCCCCTCGAGGACCTCTTCGACGAGGTGATGGAGTACATCC
Source organism: Actinomycetota bacterium (assembly GCA_010024485.1). GTDB lineage: Bacteria > Actinomycetota > Acidimicrobiia > Acidimicrobiales > Ilumatobacteraceae > Casp-actino5. Next base: position 4,537 of record RGGX01000086.1, read on the forward strand.
AGAACGCCTATGAGCGGGGCGACACCGTCACCGGTGTGCCGACCGGCTTTACCGATCTCGACGACATCCTGTCTGGGTTGCAGCCGAGCGCGCTCTACATCGTTGGCGCGCGACCCGCCATGGGCAAGACGGCGTTCGGGCTCAATATCGCCACCCATGTCGCGCAGTCGTCCGACAAACCGGTCATGGTCTTCTCCCTCGAGATGGGGCACCAAGAGCTCGCCCAGCGCGTGCTCTCCAGTGAGGCTCGTGTCGACTCATCGAAATTGCGCACCGGCAAGTTGCTCGAGGCCGAGTGGACCCGAATCGGCAAGGCGATCGGCCGCCTCGAGGTGCCGCTCTACCTCGATGACAACCCGCGGGTCACCGTGATGGAGATCAGGGCGAAGGCGCGCAGGCTCAAGGCGAAGGCCGGCGGTCTCTCACTCATCGTCATCGACTATCTCCAGCTCATGACGAGCGGCGGATACGTCGAGAACCGCCAACTTGAGGTCTCGGAGATCTCGAGGAACCTGAAGATCCTCGCTCGTGAGCTCGAGGTGCCGATTCTCGCCCTTAGTCAGTTGAGCCGTCGCCTGGAGGAGCGTTCCGACAAGCGTCCGATGCTCGCTGACCTCCGCGAGTCGGGGTCGCTCGAGCAGGACGCCGACGTCGTTATGTTCCTGTATCGCGACGAGGTGTACCACCCGGACTCTCAAGACAAGGGGTCCGCTGAGGTGATCGTGGCCAAGCACCGATCGGGCCCGATCGGCACGAAGCGGTTGGTCTTCCTCGGCCAGTACACGCGCTTCGACAACGCAGCCCGCGGCGTCTGATCATCCTGGTTTTGTGACGGTCGTCTCCCGGCGTCACTCCTGGTGCTCTCGCCGGTAGACAGGCCCCATGTCAACGACTCCCGCCGTCGAGATGCGCGGTGTGGTGAAGCGCTTCGGCGAGACGCTCGCCCTCGATGGGGTCGACCT
>RGGX01000087.1 GCA_010024485.1 Actinomycetota bacterium
ATGACGCCTCCTGAGCGAGGAACTGGGCAGGATCCTTCTTGAACGAATAACGACAGCCCGGACAGCAGAAGTAGTAGGTCTCACCCGCGTGTTCGAAGGGGTGGTTCGCCTCGTCCACGGCGACCGACATCCCGCACACCGGGTCCACGCGGTACTCGGGACGCACCACGCTCGCGCCGCCACCCGAGGGCAGGTCGCCGGCGGCCCGGAGGACGACCAGCTCGGCGAGGACCGCGACCGCGACCTCCCGGTGGGTCGTGTGACCCAGGTCGAGTCCGACTGGCATCCGCAACGCATCGACCTGCTCGCGCGAGACCCCCCGATCCACGAGGAAGTCTCGGAGCGCCTCCGCTCGGCGCCCCGAGGACACCACGCCGAGGTAGGCCGGCCCGGCGGCAACCGCGGTCTCGACGACTTCCTCGTCGCCGTGTCCCTGGGTGGCCACGACCACAGCCGAGTGTGGCGAACACGAAGCGGCCGAGAACTCGGCTCCGTCGACGAGGTCGACGCGCCAGTCAAGGAGGCCGGCCATCTCGGCCAGCGTCGCTGCCATCGGGGAGCGGCCGACGATCACCAGATGGGGCGCCACCTGCGCGGGTTCGATGTAGATCTGCAGAGCGCCGTCGCTCTGACACGAGATCGGCACGGTGACGACTCCCTGGGGGATGTGCATCCCCTCGAGTTCGTCGCTCTGCCCGAGCCAGACGAGCCGGGGCTCGCCGCGCTCGATGACGTCGAGTGCCTCACGGATGAGCACCGGCTCGGCGCAGGCCCCACCGACCCATCCATGCACCGCGCCATCCGCGGTGACGATCGCCCGTGAGCCGTTCTGACCCGAGGACGGCCCCTGTCGCCAGACGACCGTCGCGAGCGCGAACGCCTCGCCGGACTCCATCAGCTCGAGCGCCTTCGCCATCACGCTCCAGCCGTCGGAACGATCGATCACGGAGCGTCGGTCCTGACCGGCGGCATGCCGCTCACATCGTTCCCAGTGGTGACCGCCTGGTGGACACGGTCGGGCAGCAGCGGCATGTCGACGTTGCGAACACCGAGGTGCTTCACCGCGTCCATGACAGCGTTCACGAACGCCGCAGGGCCACCGACGGTGGCGCACTCTCCGATGCCCTTCGCCCCGATCGGGTGGTGCGGGCACGGGGTAACCACCTCGTGCAACTCGAAGCCCGGGGTCTCCCACGCGGTCGGCAGCAGATAGTCCATGTAGTTCGATCCGACACAGTTGCCGTCGGCGTCGAAGGTGATGAACTGCATGCTCGCCATGGCGTAGGCCTCGGTGAGGCCTCCCATGATCTGACCCTCGACGATCATCGGGTTGATACGTACGCCGCAGTCATCGACCGCGACCATCCGCAGCACGTCCCACACCCCGGTCTCCGGGTCGACCTCGACGGTCGCGATGTAGCACGCGAACGGCCACGTGAGGTTCGGCGGGTCGTAGTAGGCGGTGTTCTCGAGACCCGGCTCCATGCCATCGGGCACGTTGGAATAGGCCGCCATCGAGCAGTCCTGGATGGTGACACCGCGGTCGGGTTGGCTACGCACATAGAAGCGACCGAGCTCCCACTCGATGTCCTCCTCGGACACCTCGAGCAGGTGGGCCGCGATCTTGCGAGCCTTGGCTCGGATCTTGCGAGCCACCATGGCGACAGCGGCGCCGGCCACCGGGGTGGACCGTGAGGCGTAGGTTCCCATGCCGAACGGCGCGGTGTCGGTGTCACCCTCCTCGACCACGATGTCATCGGCGGGGATGCCGAGCTCGTGGGCGACGATCTGGGCCCAGGTCGTCTCGTGGCCCTGCCCCTGGGTCTTCGCCCCGGTGCGCAGGATCGCCTTGCCGGTCATGTGGACGCGCAACTCGGCTGAGTCGAACATCTTGATGCCGAGGATGTCGTACTCGCGGCTGTTACCGGCCCCGAGTGGCTCGGTCATGGTCGAGATGCCGATACCGAGGAGCCGGCCCTTCTTGCGAGCCTCCTCCTGGTCCTTCAGGAACTGCTCGTAGCCGATCGCCTCAAGGCCGACATCGAGGCATTTCCCGTACTGACCGGAGTCGGTGAGGAACCCGAACGCCGTGCGGTGCGGGAAGTCGTCATCGCGGACGAAGTTCACACGACGGAACTCGGCCTGGTCCATGCCGAGGTCGTCCGCCGCCGCCTGCACCATGCGCTCCTGGAAGAACATCGCCTCGGTCACCCGGAACGAACATCGATAGGCCACTCCTCCGGGAGCCTTGTTGGTGTACATGCCGGTGGCGGTGAGGTGCGCGGACGGGATGTCGTAGCAGGCGAACGCGGAGTGCATGAGGCCGATCTTGAACTTGCTGGGCTGCGCGTCGGAGAAGAAGGCGCCGTGGTCCGAGATCGTGTGCATGCGTACGCCGAGGATGCGGCCGTCCTTGCGGAGCGCCATCTGGCCCTGCAGGTAGACGTCGCGACCGAATCCCGTCGAGATCAGGTTGCCGGTCTTGTCCTCGATCCACTTCACGGGACGCTCGGTCAGGATCGATGCCAGGATCGAGATGACGTACCCCGGATAGACCGGCACCTTGTTGCCGAATCCACCGCCGAGATCCGGCGAGATGATCCGGATCATGTGCTCGGGGAGCTCGGCGACGAGCGCGACGGCGGCGCGAATGATGTGCGGCGCCTGGGTCGTCATGTAGACGGTCAACTTGCCGGTCGAGCGATCGAAGTCAGCGATCGAGCCGCAGGGCTCCAGCGGCGAGGGGTGCGACCGCGGGTAGTGGAGTTCGAGTTTCGACACGACATCGGCCTCCGCGAAGGCGCGGTCGGTGGCCTCGCGGTCGCCAACGTCCCAGTCGAAGACCTTGTTGTCCGGCTGGTTCTCCTTGTCGTCGCGGATGAGCGGCGCCCCGTCGGCCATGGCCTGCATCGGATTGACGATCGCCGGAAGCGGCTCGTAGTCGACCATGATCGCCTCGCAGGCGTCCTTGGCGATGTACGGATCGTCGGCGATGACCGCAGCGACCTCCTGGCCCTGGAACCGCACCTTGTCGGTGGCCAACACCGCCTGGGTGTCGTACGACAGCGTCGGCATCCAGGCGAGGTTGCGGGTCGCCATCATGTCGCCGGTCAACACCAGACGGACACCGGGGATCTCCCATGCCTTGGACACGTCGATCGACCGGATCCGCGCGTGGGCGAGCGGGCTGCGGAGGATCTCCATGTGCAGCATCCCGGGGAGCGCCACGTCGTCGATGTAGTTGCCGCGACCGCGGATGAAGCGGTTGTCCTCAACTCGGCGGCGGCTCGCGCCCATCCCGCCGATCTTGATCTCGTCGATGGTCATCTCACTCCCCCGATCAACCGGCCGAGGCCCGCATCTTGTCGGCTGCCCACATGACGGCCTTGACGATGTTCTGATACCCCGTGCAGCGGCACAGGTTGCCCGAGAGCGCCCAGCGGATCTCGTCCTCGGACGGATCGGGGTTCTCCTCGAGCAGGGCCTTGGCGGCCATCATCATCCCCGGGGTGCAGTAGCCGCACTGGAGTCCGTGCTCCTCCTTGAAACCCTCCTGGACGGGATGCAACTCGCTGGCGCTCGCGAGGCCCTCGACGGTCTCGACCGAGTGCCCGTCGGCCTGGACGGCGAGCATCGTGCAGCTCTTCACCGGACGACCGTCGAACAGCACGGTGCAGGCACCGCAGTTCGTGGTGTCACAGCCGGTGTGGGTACCGGTCAGCCCGAAGCCCTGGCGGAGCAGGTGTGCGAGCAGCAGTCGCGGCTCGATGTCGGCGGCTCGGCGCTCGCCGTTGACGGTGATGGTGACGCGTCGCACCGGGACATCGACCGGCGTGACGGACACCTCCTCGTAGAGACTGGTCATCTCAGGCTGCCCTCTCATTCGATGAGGCGATGCCACTCAGGGCTCGCGCGGTGAAGGTATTGACGATGTGACGCTTGTAGCTCGCGCTGCCCCGATGGTCGCTGCGAGGTTGCGCGGCAGCGGCCGCGAGCTCAGCCGCCCGGGCGATCGAATCGGCATCGAGGGTGGAGCCGGTCAGCGACTCGGCGGCCTCGGAGGCGTCGATCGTGGTTCCACCGACCCCGGTGAGCGCGATACCGGCGCGGAGCACCATGTCTCCCGACATGTCCAGGGCGACGGCGACTGCGGCCGTGGCGAAGTCGCCGACCCGACGCTCCAACTTCAGATAGGCCCCACGCGCCTCACCTCGCGGAGCGGGGACGACCGCCTCGATCGCGATCTCGTTGTGGGCGAGCACGTTCTCGAACGGTCCGGTGACGAACGACTTGACCGGGATCTCCCGACGGCCGTTCGGGCCCTGCGCGACGATGTACCCGTCGAGCGCGATCATGCAGGCCGCCCAGTCGCCCTGGGGATCTCCGTGGCACACCGAGCCGACGAAGGTGCCGCGGGTGCGCACGATCGGATCGGCCACGAGTGGCGCGGCCGCAGCGATCGTCGGCTGACCCTCGGCGATCGACGTCGACTTCTCGATGTCCTCGTGTCGGCAGAGCGCGCCGATGTGGAGCGCGCCGCCCTCGTCGAAGTGGTGGTAGCCGAGATCGGGGATGTTGTTGATGTCGACCAAGGTCTCGGGGGCCGCGAAACGCAGCTTGAGCATGGGCACGAGGCTCTGTCCTCCGGCGAGGATCTTGGCCTCACCGCGGCCGGCATCGAGGAGGGCGATCGCCTCCTCGATGGTGCTCGGCGACTCGTAGTTGAACCGGGATGGATACATCTCTTCTCGTTTCTCGCGGGCTGCTCAGCGGCCGCCGTCGTCGGGGATCGCCGTCGGGAGTGACTCGGCATCGGGGTCGGGGCGCGGTTCCTGGTGTGGGGGCCACGGACCCTGGACCGGTTGGCCGGCGACCTTGAGGTGATCGATGAGTTGGGGCCAAGCCCACACAGTCGGGCTCTTACCGGTCTTCGGTGAATGCTCGATCAGCTCGAAGAGGCGTGGGTTACCGGCGCTGTGACCGGACGACTCAATAGGCATCAGACCCCCTGTGGTGCCGCAGGGTCTGACGTATGTCCGACCCGGTTGCAGACAGCATCACACCTTCTCAGGGCCGGCGCAAACTCGGAGGGCGGCTCCCCGCTCACACCATGTCGGCGACCAGATCGAGCAGTCGTCCCACGGTGTCCAACCGCTCGGTCACCGAACCACTCGTCTTCGCCTGCAGGGTCGTCACGCCGGCATCACGGTCGGCGCGGATCCGTTCGCGCACATAGGCCTCGGGGCCGACCAGGTTGGTGTGCAGGCCGATCTCGATCGGCACCGCGGCCGCGGCCTCCTCCCGACGGCCCTGTGACCACAGGTCGGACACCACCTGCACCTCGTCGGCGAACCCCTGCCTCGCGAAGGCCCGGCTGTAGAAGTTCCGGTCCGGCGCCCCCATCGCGCCGATCGTGAAGGCGTAGCCGTCGGCGTGCTTGCGGCCGACACGCTCCAGATCGTCGTCGAACTCCACCGCCAC
>RGGX01000088.1 GCA_010024485.1 Actinomycetota bacterium
GTTGCCGTCGGGATCGCGCAACATGCAGATGTAGCCGATGGGCGGCGGCATCATCGTCGGCGGCATGGCGAGACAGCCGGCCTCCTGGGCGCGCTCGGCGATCTGATCGACATGAGCCTGCTCGGACATCTCGATGCCGAGATGCGCGAAGGGGGCGAGCACCGCGTTCGGCGCGTCCTTGAACGGGTCGGTCTCCGGGAAGAACTGGGCGAGTACGAGGATGAACGGGTTGTTGGTCTCGCCGGACATGCCGAGCCATGCTCCGTATCCCATCTCGTCCTCACGCTGGTCGAGGAGTTCGAGCGGGGTCATGGAGGTGTAGAAGTCGATGGTCCGCTCGATGTCCTCCACTCGAAGCGCGACGTGGGTCCAACGGGCTTCGGTCGGATGCAGCTTGTAGACGGGTTCGGTCATCGGGCCCTCCTCTGGCGGCTACCGTGATCATAGTTTCGGTCAGTTGGTCTGACCAGAGTTCGGGTGGCGTGCCCGTCCGCCGATGGGTATGGTTCGGGCGCTTGGTCAGACGAACAGCCCGTATTGAAGTCCCATGACGTTCCAGCCGATCACCCGCAGCACCGTCAGTGCCCAGATCCGGGAGCAACTGCTGCGCATGATCACCACCGGTGAGCTGGCCCCGGGCGCCCGTGTCCCCTCCGAGCGCGAGTTGAGCGAGCAGTTCGAGGTCGCCAGGACATCGGTGAGAGAGGCGATCCAGGGGCTTCTGTCGATGGGTCTCGTGGAGCGCCGTGGGAATCGCACCTGGGTGGCCGAGCACCTGCCGGATGTCGCGGTCGATTCCGACTCGTCGACGGAGGTCTTCGTCCACCAACTCTTCGAGACTCGTCGGGTGTTGGAGGTTCCGGTCTTCGCGCTCGCGGCCGGGCGATCTGACGACGGTTCCCGAGAGGCGGTCCGAGCTGTCGTGCAGAGGTTCGAGGGAGCGCTCACCCTGTGCGAGTTCCGTCAACTCGATCGCGAGTTCCACACCCTGATCGCCTCCGGTTGCGGCAACCCGCTCCTTGTCGAGCTCTACTCGAAGGTGTTGGATCAACTGTTCCGCTCGTGGGAGATCGATTCGATCCTCACCGAGCAGCGCGAACAGCACGAGGTCGACGAGATCATCCGCGCCGCGGTGGAGGGTCATGAGGTGATCGCGAACGCGTACTGCGCTGGAGACCCGGGGGCGATGGCGTCCGCGGTCGAGGCCCATCTGACCGAGATCGAGGACTCGATGCTCCGTCCGACCACGCCCTGAGCCCCTCGGCGACTTGACAGCGCGGGTCACCGCCGTGTCAAATAACAGGTGGTCAGTTGGTCTGACCATACGGTGAGAGAGCCCCCGGGTTCCGAGCCAGCCACGGGGGTGGAATGACAGCGTTCATCGAGAGTCCGGCATTGAGGCACTGCTGGCATCCGGTTGCGGAAGCGGTCGACATCGGTGCCGACGCCCCGCTGTCGGTGACACTCCTCGGGAACGACCTCGTCCTGTGGCGCTCGCCCTCCTCGGACATCGTCGCCGCACCCGATCGGTGCCCACATCGCGAGGCTCCGCTCTCACTCGGCTGGGTGGACGACGGTGTGATCTCGTGCCCCTACCACGGATGGGCCTTTGGGGACGGGGGACGCTGCGTCCGCGTGCCGAGTGCGACTCCGGGCACCGCCATCCCCCCAGCGGCTCATCTCCCGTGCGTCAACGTCCGCGAGCAGTACGGGTTGGTGTGGGTCTGCCTCGATGAACCGCGGACTGACATCCCGGAGATCCCGCAGGAGACCGACTCGCGCTTCCGTCGAATCAACAGTGGCGTCCAGCGCTGGAACGCCTCGGCGACCCGTCTCACCGACAACTTCATGGACATCAGCCACTTCCCCTGGGTGCACACCGGCACCTTCGGTGACCGTCAGCGCACCGAGGTGCCGACACTCGAACTCCAGGACCTCGGCGCGGGCTGGTACGGCTACCAGTTCGAGGTCGACGCGCGGAACGCCGACGACGACGCCCGTCTCATCTCCGGGTCCGAGGAGGAGGTCGTCCACCGGCACATGTCGACGGGATTCACGCTGCCGCTCACCGTCCGCAGCACCATCCGGTACGAGGACGGCCTCGAGCACATCCTCCTGCTCTGCTCGTCGCCGATCGACGACGACCATGCCTACTTCACCTTCGTCGTGTGGCGTAACGACGACTTCTCTGTCGACGGGAACGAGGTGATCGCCTTCGACCGCGCGATCGGTGAGGAGGACCGGGGGCTGCTCGAGCGTGTACCCGGCTCGCTCCCGCTCGGACAGACCGACCTGGCAAGTGTCCAGGCCGATCGCGGATCGGTCGAGTGGCGTCGCCAGTTCGTCGAGTTCCTCGAAAGGAGCCCTTCATGATCCGAGGAATGAACCATGCCGTGCTCTACGTGCGGGACGCCCAACGCCACCGCGCCTTCTACGAGGACGTGCTCGGGTTCTCGACGGTGATCAACGGGCCGGGGCCGTTTGTCTTCATGCGCGCCCCGGGCAGTGCCAATCACCATGACATCGCGTTCTTCACCATGGGTGATCACCTCGCGGCATCGGCCGCTGGCCAACAGACCGTCGGCCTCTATCACCTCGCGTGGGAGGTCGCCACGCTCGACGAGCTCGACGAGATGCGCCGCAAGCTCGACAGCGCGGGCGCGCTGCTCGGCGCGTCTGACCATCACTTCAACAAGAGCCTCTACTGCCGAGACCCCGATGGACTCGAGTTCGAGGTCATGTGGCTCACACCCCGTGAGCACTGGGGGGACCTCGAGGACCAGCCGATCGTTCGGCCGCTCGACCTCGATGGCGACCGACGGCACTTTGGGGGTTCGATCACCACGCTCACCGACCGACCACGCACCGATGAAGGACACACCGCATGAACCTGGCCGATCAGTACTGCTACTTCCTCGAGGACGAGGCCTTCAAGGAGACCAATCGCGAGGGTTTCCGTCGTCGCATCATCACCGGCGAGAACCTCCAGTTGTGCTTCTGGAGGATCAAAGGCGGATCCACCGGATCGTTCCTGCACCGACACGAGGACCACGAGCAACTCGGGGTGATCGTCCGCGGGGCGCTCGACTTCCGGATCGGTGACGAGCAGTCCGAGGATCGCGTCGTCCTGGGACAGAACGAGGTGTATCTGGCGCGTCCCGGCGTCTGGCACGGAGACAGCGTGTTCATCGGCGACGACGAGTACGACGAGTGCTGGATTCTCGACGTGTTCGCCCCTCCTCGCGACGACCTGAGTGACGGCTGATGGCCACCGACTGGCGCCTCGCCGTCGACATCGGCGGCACCTTCACCGACGTCGTGCTGCTCGACGCCCTCTCGGGTCGTGTCGTCGTCGACAAGACCCTGACCACGCCGTCGGCGCCACTCGACGGCGTGCGCCTCGGAGTCACGCAGTTGCTCCGTCGGGCGGAGGTTTCCCCGAGCGACATCACGGCACCGATCGTCCACGCGACGACACTCATCACCAATGCCCTCATCGAGGGGAAGATCGGCAACAGCGGCCTGGTCACCACGAAGGGCTTCGCCGACACGCTGCTCATCCGCGATGAGCACCGCTACGACATGTACGACCTGCAGATCGAATTCCCGGCTCCACCGATCCCGCGGGAGCGGACCTTCGAACTCGACGAGCGGACCACGGCCGTCGGTGACGTGCTCCTGTCACCGTCGGACGACTCCCTGGCGCGACTGGCGGACGAGCTCCGGGGCGCTGAGGTCGACTCTGTCGCCATCTGTCTGCTGAACAGCTACATCAACCGCTCGAACGAGATGCGGACGGCCGAGTACCTGGAGCAGTCGCTCGGGGTGCCGGTGTGTTTCTCGGCTGACATCTCACCTCAGATCCGCGAGTACCCGCGGATGATCACCACAGCCTGCAACGCGGCGACCATGCCGGTCATCGGCCCATACCTCGATGAGCTCCAGAAGTGGCTCGTCTCGGAGGGCTTCGGGGGTTCGGTCCTGATGATGCTGTCGAATGGAGGGGTCGTCTCCGCCGAGGATGCCGCCCGCGCGCCGATCCGCCTCGTCGAGTCCGGTCCTGCGGCCGGAGCCCTGGCGGGATCCTGGTTCGCGAGTCGACTCGGTATCGACCGTCTGCTGTGCTTCGACATGGGAGGCACCACCGCGAAGGCCTGCCTCATCGAACACGGCGAACCCGAACTCACGAACACCTTCGAGGTGGCTCGCGCCTACCGCTTCAAGAAGGGTTCCGGATTCCCGGTCTCCGTCCCATCGGTCGACCTGGTGGAGATCGGTGCCGGAGGTGGAAGCCTCTCGCGCGTCGACCAGTTCGGCCTGATGAAGGTCGGACCGGAGTCCGCGGGCGCGGAGCCTGGACCGGCGAGCTACGGACGCGGCGGCACCGAGCCGGCGGTGACCGATGCCGACGTGGTGCTCGGCCTCCTCGACCCGGATGCCTTCCTCGGCGGAGATATGCCCCTCGACAGCGGGCTCGCGGAGTCCGCGGTCGGCGGAGTCGGCGATCCGCTCGGGCTTGGCGTCCTCGAGACCGCAGCGGGCATCCACGAGATCGTGAACCAGAACATGGCAGCCGCGGCCCGTATGCACGGTGTCGAGATGGGGGTCGATCTTCGGGGAGTCCCCCTGATCGCCTTCGGCGGTGCTGGGCCGGTCCACGCCTGCGGTGTCGCAGATCTGCTCGAGTCCGACCGCGTGATCTTTCCGGTGAACGCCAGCGTGCTCTCCGCATTCGGCACCCTGGTCTCCCCGGTCCGTATCGATCTGGCCCGATCGCTGCCGAGGCCGCTCTCGACGGTCGATCCCGGCGATCGCGACGCGCTGCTCGAGGAGCTCAGAGCCGAGGGTCGCCGAGTGCTCTCAGCGGCCGGTGTGCCCGACGGGGGCGTGCGGTTCCGGTACGGCATCGACGCGCGGTACGCGGGTCAGGGCAACGAGATCACCATCTGGGTGGGCGAGGGTGAGACCTGGCCGGCGACGTTGGAGGCCGTCCGGGAGACCTTCGACGTCGAGTACTCGCGGATCTACGGCATGACGATCCCCGATGTCGAGATCGAGGCGGTGACCTGGCGTCTCTCGGCCTTCGCCGCGACATCGTCGGTGGAACCCGACTCGAGTCTCGGCACAGCCGATGGGCCGCCCACGCCGATCTCGCATCGTCCGATGACCTTCGTCCGTGGACAGGACCCGATCGACACACCGGTGTACCGACGAGTCAATCTCGGAGCGGGCGCCCGGTTCGACGGCCCCGCCGTCGTCGAGGAACGCGAGACCACCTCGGTGATCCGACCCGGCTGGTCGGTCGAGGTCGCCGCCGACGGAAGCCTCATCGCGAGCAGAGGAGAGGGCAACGCATCATGACAACACGAGACTTCGATCCGGTCGAACTCGAGATCCTCTGGCAGTCGCTGATCTCGACGGTCAACGAACAGGCGAGAGCCCTGCAGCGGGCAGCGTTCT
>RGGX01000089.1 GCA_010024485.1 Actinomycetota bacterium
ATGATGGTGAGCGATCCCCGCCGGCTCTCGGGAGGGCATTTCGAGTATTTCGTGGGCACCAAGGCCGAGGCGGCGGGGATCGCTCACCATCATGACGTAGTCGAGGGGGATCGTGTCGTGGTGCCACTTGTCGACGGCATCAACGAGATGGGTCGGCTCGAAGTTCATGTGACCGAGATGGACCGGCATCGCGTGAGGGGCCACCGGTGCGCCGTAGATGCGCGACATCGCCTCGGTCACCTCAGGGCTCAGACACAGGTCGCGTAGGAAGCGGGACCGGTAGCACCCTCCGCGCACCGCGTTCTCCACCCGGGTGGATGCCGGCCGAGTGAAGACCCGAAGACGACGAGCTGACTCGAGGAGCACCGCGGCCCCGCGGTCCGACAGGATCCGGAAGGGGCCCGTCGCGGCGAGATCGGTGGCCAAGCCCTCACTGTCGGCGGGCGAGTAGCCGAAGTCGGCGAGGGTGTGAGAGAACTCGGGCTCGCCGAGCTCGAGGTGAACCGCCGGATCGAAGGCCTCCTCGTCGGGAAGCCACTCATAACCGGACGGCCGCGATGTCGGGAACTCAACCGGGCTGATCACGTCCGGAACCGTACCGATATCGACACCGGCAGCCGACGAGATGCCCACCCAGTGGTACAACATCGTCCCCGACCTGCCGGCCCCGCCGCCTCCGCCGCTGCACCCCGGCACCCTCGAGCCCGCCGGACCGGACGACTTCGCGCCGCTGTTCCCGATGGCGCTCATCGAGCAGGAGGTCTCCGCCGAGCGGTACATCGACATCCCCGGCGGCGTCCTCGACATCTACCGACTGTGGAGGCCGAGCCCGCTGTTCCGCGCACACCGACTTGAGCGTCTGCTCGACACCCCGGCACGCATCTACTACAAGTACGAGGGCGTCAGCCCGGCCGGATCGCACAAGCCGAACACCGCTGTTCCGCAGGCCTACTACAACAACGCCGAGGGCATCACGAAGCTGACGACCGAGACCGGCGCCGGCCAGTGGGGATCATCGCTCGCTTTCGCCACCGCCCAGTACGGCATGGAGTGCGAGGTGTGGCAGGTCGCCGCTTCATACCGGACGAAGCCCTACCGGCGCACGATGATGGAGGTCTGGGGCGCCACCGTGCACCCAAGCCCGTCGGAGGTCACCGAGTACGGCCGGGCGATCCTCGCTGAGGATCCCGACCACCCCGGCAGCCTCGGCATCGCCATCTCCGAGGCCGTCGCCATGGCCGTCGCCGACCCCAGCACCCGCTACGCCCTGGGCAGCGTCTTGAACCACGTGCTCATGCACCAGACGATCATCGGCGAGGAGGCCCTCCTCCAGCTCGCCAAGGTCGGCGAGACCCCCGACGTGCTCGTCGGTTGCACCGGCGGTGGCTCCAACTTCGGCGGCCTCGCCTTCCCGTTCCTCCGCGAGAAGATGGAGGGACGCATGAACCCGACGATCCGCTGCGTCGAGCCGGCGGCCTGCCCGAGCCTGACCAAGGGCGAGTACCGCTACGACTTCGGTGACACCGCCGGGATGACCCCGCTCATGAAGATGCACACCCTCGGGCACTCGTTCATCCCCGACCCGATCCACGCCGGCGGTCTTCGCTACCACGGCATGTCGCCCCTCGTGAGCCACATCTACGAGCTCGGCCTCGCCGAGGCGATCTCGATCCCGCAGGTCGAGTGCTTCACCGCCGCGCTGAACTTCGCCAAGACCGAGGGCATCGTGCCGGCCCCAGAACCGACGCACGCCATCGCCGCAGCGGTCCGCGAGGCCCTCGCCTGCCGCGAGTCCGGGGAGGAGAAGGTCATCCTCACCGCCCTGTGCGGTCACGGTCACCTCGACCTCGCCGCCTACGAGAAGTTCCTCGCGGGCGAGATGGTCGACTACGACCTGAGCGACGAGGCGGTCGCCGCGGCCATGGCCGAGGTCCCCGTCATCGCCGGCTGAGGCCCGCGCCAACGCTCATCGGAAGTCGCGGCTCCTCGACCCGGCCATCACCGGCAACGGGTCGATGCGCTCGGCGACGATGTTGACGACCCCCTCGGCTCGTTCGAGACGTCCTCTCACCACCATCGCGGCCGCGGAGCGGGCCGTCGAGCGATACCGCTTCCAGCAGCCGACCGAGACCACCACGTTGACGAGACCGGTCTCGTCCTCGAGGTTGATGAACATCGTCCCCTTGGCCGTCATCGGTCGTTGGCGGTGGGTGACGACACCGGCGACAACCACGGTGCGGTCGGGCTCATGGGTGCGCAGACCCTCCGCGGTGACGACGCCGAGCTGTTCGAGTTCGGCGCGCACGAACACCGTCGGATGACCATCCGGTGACACCCCGGTCGCCCACAGATCAGCAACGGACTCCTCGACCGGGGTCATGCCCGGCAGACGCGGTGCCCGGTCACCGGTGACGATGCCCGGCAGGGTGCCCGGCCGACTCCGCGAGGCCGCCCCCGCGCTCCAGATCGCCTCGCGACGCTCCAAGCCGAGCGACTCCCCGAACACCCCGGCGGTCGCCATCGCCTCCAGATGGGCGATGTCGAGGTCGGGCACCCGCCGGACCAGATCCTCCATCGACGCGAATCCGCCGCCGCGCCCGCGCTCCACCACGACCGACTCGGCGAGCGACGAGCCGATGCCCCGAACCGAGGACAGCCCGAGGCGCACCACTGAGCCCTCCTCCTCGAGGGTGGCTCCGGCGAGGGAGGCGTGCAGATCGGGAGTGCGGACCTCGACGCCGTGACGCCGGGCGTCGCGCACCAGGGTGTGCGGCGACCAGAACCCCATCGGCTGGGCGTTGATGAGGGCCGCGCAGAACGCCGCGGGTTCGTGGTACTTGATCCACGAGGAGGCGTAGACGAGATAGGCGAACGACACCGAGTGCGACTCGGGAAAGCCGTAGTTCGCGAAGGCGCGCATCTTCATGTAGATCTCGTCGGCCACCTCACCGGTGATCCCCCGGTCGGCCATCCCGCGGTAGAGGCGCTCGCGCAACCGCTCCATGCGGGCCGTCGACCGTTTCGATCCCATGGCCTGGCGCAACTCGTCGGACTCGGCGGCGGTGAACCCGGCGACGTCGATCGCCATCTGCATGAGCTGCTCCTGGAAGAGCGGCACCCCGAGGGTCTTGGCGAGGGAGTTCTCGAGCAGTGGATGCAGGTAGGTGACCGGCTCGAGTCCGTTGCGCCGCCGGATGTAGGGATGGACCGACCCGCCCTGGATCGGTCCCGGTCGGATCAGGGCCACCTCGACCACCAGGTCGTAGAACCGTCGCGGTTTCAACCTCGGCAGGGTCGCCATCTGGGCCCGCGACTCCACCTGGAACACGCCGACGGTGTCGGCTCGGCAGAGCATCGCGTAGACCTCGTCCTCCTGGGGGATGGTGGCGAGGTCGACCTCGTAGCCACGGTGCTCGGCGATGAGGTCGACCGCGAGATGCAGGGCGGAGAGCATGCCGAGGCCGAGCAGATCGAACTTGACGAGGCCGGCGGCCGCGCAGTCGTCCTTGTCCCACTGGAGTACCGACCTCCCCTCGGCTCGGGCCCACTCGACGGGACAGACCTCGATCACCGGCCGATCGCACATGACCATGCCCCCCGAATGCACCCCGAGATGTCGCGGCGCACCGCGAAGACGCGCGGCGAGAGCCAGCACCTCGGCCGGGATGGACGTGCCGGCCTCGGCGGTCGCTGTCAGTCCCCCGCCGCGCTCGACCTCACGTGACCAGGCGTCCTGTTGACCGGGCTCGGCACCGAGGGCCTTGGCCGCGTCGCGCACCGCCGAACGGGTCCGGTAGGTGATGACGTTGGCGACCTGGGCGGCGTGATGTCGTCCGTGGCGCTCGTAGACGTACTGGATGACCTCCTCGCGTCGACCGGACTCGATGTCGACATCGATGTCGGGTGGCCCATCGCGGTGCGGGGAGAGGAACCGCTCGAAGAGCAGCCCGAGGGACACCGCATCGGCCGCGGTGATGCCGAGGGCGTAGCAGACCGCCGAGTTCGCGGCGCTGCCACGACCCTGGCAGTAGATGTCGTTGCGGCGGCAGAAGTCGACGATGTCCCAGACCACGAGGAAGTAACCGGCGAAGCCGAGCTGTTCGATGAGCGCGAGCTCCCGGTCGATCGTCGACCAGGCCCGGGCGCGCAGGGAGAGGTCCTCTCCACCGGATGGTCGGGGGCCGTAGCGGCGATGCCCACCTTCGGCGGTGAGTCGACGCAGCAACCCCATCTCGTCGAGTCCGTCGGGACAGGGGAAGGGCGGCAGTGACGGGGCGACGAGGGACAGGTCGAAGGCCGCCGATCGCGCGATCTCGACGGTGCGCTCCACCACTCCCGGATATCTCGCGAACCGTCTCATCTGCTCGGCCCCCGAGCGGAGGTGGGCCCCGATCCCGCCGGGGAGCCAGGGGTCGGCCGAGTCGAGGCTGCGGCGCGCACCGACGGCGGCGGCGACCGCGGCGAGATCAGCGTCAGCGGGGGTGGCGTGGTCGACGTCGTTCGCGGCGACGCACTCCACTCCGACCCGGTGGGCGATCTCGACCAGGGCGTCGTTGCGGTGGTGGTCGATCGGGTCGCCGTGATCCCAGATCTCCACGAGCACGCGATCGCGACCGAAGGCATCGACGAGGCGCTCGAGTTCGGCGCGCGCCGCTGCCGGACCGTCGGCCATCAGCACCCCGGGCACGAGACCACCACGACCGCCGGTGAGCACCCAGGAGGATCCCGCGACGGTCTCCGCGACCCCTGCCAGTTCGAAGACCGGCGCCCCTTTCGATCCGGCCAGTTGGCCGAGGGAGACGGCGCGAGCGAGCCGCGCGTATCCGGAGGTGCCGTCGGCGAGGAGGACAAGTCGGCCACCGGGTCGGAGACCGTCGGTGGTCGGAGCTGATCCGGTCAGGGTGATCTCGGTGCCGAACATGGTGGCGATGCCCATCTCGCGCGCCGCCTCGGCGAAACGCACCACCCCGTAGAGGCCGTCGCGGTCGGTGATGGCGATCGCCTCGAGCCCGAGTCGGGATGCCTCCACCACGAGCGCCTCCGGATGGGAGGCACCCTCGAGGAAGGAGAAGTTGGACCGGCAGTGCAGTTCGGCATAGGGCACGCCCTCGGGCATCGACCGGTGATCGGGGGCGATGAAGGGCTGCCGACGTCGACTCCAGGCCGGAGCGTCACCACCGGCGTTCCATGACGGGGATCCGGCGGCTCGCCCGTCGGGGCCGACGCGTCCGGAGAGACGGGCCTCGAGCTCGCTCCATGTCCACTCCGGATTGGTGAATCCCACCGCACCAGTATCGAACATATGTTCGAT
>RGGX01000090.1 GCA_010024485.1 Actinomycetota bacterium
CGGACGCCTTCTGTCGCAGTCCACCGATCGCGCCGACAGAGCCATCGAGGTTCATGGTGCCGGTCACCGCGACCTCGCGCGCCGAGGTCAACTCACCCGGCGACAACTCGTCGATCAGGGTGAGGGTGAAGGCCAACCCGGCCGACGGACCGCCGATCGACCCGGTGTCGATGTCGACCGTGAACGGCAGTTCGATCCGCCGGGTGTCGAAGGGGATGAAGCCGACGATGGTGCGGTCCGGGTCGTCCGGTACGGCGATGAGTTCCACCTCGGCTTCGAAGGGATCGGACCCGCGGCGCTCGACCCTCACCGACAGCAGATCGCCGGGCCGGCGATCGGCGAGGATCGCGAGCAGGTCGTCGACGCTCTCCAGCACGACACCGTCGGCGGCCACGAGACGGTCACCCGGGTCGAGGACGGCATCGGAGGGAGCGCTCTCGAGACACTCCCCATCGGCAGCGAGGCGCAGGCACACCATCTCCCGGATCAGGACGTCTCCTGGGAGGAGGTCGGCATCGAAGCCGAGCCAGATGAGTGCGACGTACTGGGCGACCTGCTCGGAGGTTCGCATCGACTCGAGCGAGAACACGCGACGCTGATCGGGGGTCTGGAACCCGAAGCGGTCCTCGCGTGTGAGCAGTTCGTAGGCGACCTCATCGCGCCCGATCCACCAGGACAGCGCCGACTGGCTCGGCTCGGTGATCGTCACGAAGTGGAAGGAGCCCTCAGGGGGGAACTGCTCGGGCAGCGCGCCGAAGGGCGCGGTGATCGACAGACGCTCCGCGACCGGCTGGGCCGAGGCGGGCACCCTCGCGTAGGGGGCCGGCTGCATCTCATCGAGACGGGTGTTCAACTTCGACACCACCCACGAGGACGGGATGAGCGCGGTGACGATGACGATGACCGGCACGAGGAGGGCGACGACGGCCATCGGGACCGCCCACAGCGGCGATCGCGCCACGGGTACCATCTCGTTCACGGTGTCGTCACTCATTGCAATCTCCGTCGACGATCTCACCGTCCGCGCGGCGTTCATCGTCGCGCTCGCGGTGATGGGTCTCCTGCTCGCCGGTTGGCGCAAGCCTGCCAGAGCATCGGTCCGACGACCACGCGGGCCCTTCGGTGGCTACATCGGCGTACCGGTCACCCAGGAGCCGACCACCCTCCACCGTCGTCCCGGCCCGCTCCGCCGGCTGTGGGCCCTCGCAGCGACGGCTGGGCTCAGCGTCCTCACCGGGGCGCTCATCGCGGTGATCGTCGCCTTCGCCGCCGTCTACGGCGTCGTCACCCTGACCGATCTGCTGAGCCGATGACATCCACCCCCGATACCGCCTCAGGCCGGCGCCGGCAGGTGGCCCTCGCCGGTCACCTCGGTGACCGCGCCACGGCCGAAGCCGCCCTCGACGACACCGACGACTCGATCCGCGAACTCGCCATCGGAGCGCTCGAGCGACTCGGCGCGCTCGACGACGACCAACTGGTCTCGCTGGCGAACGACCCCTCGATCCGCGTTCGGCGTCGCGTCGCCGAACTGCTGGCATCTCACACGGCTGTTGATCCAGGGCGTTCGCTCCACGATGACGACCCCACCGTCGTCGAGGTCGCGGCCTGGGCCATGGGCGAGCGCGAGAACGTCGAGGATTCGGTACTCGAACGACTCATCGAGCTCGCCGTCGAGGCTCGCGATCCGCTGGTCCGCGAGTCGGCGGCCGCGGCCCTCGGCGCGATCGGGGATCCTCGCGGCCTGCCCGCGATCCTGACCGCCTGCGACGACAAGCCTGCCGTCCGACGCCGGGCCGTGCTCGCGCTCGCGCCCTTCGACGGTCCTGAGGTGGAGGCGGCCATCGACCGAGCGCTCGAAGACCGTGACTGGCAGGTCCGCCAGTCGGCGGAGGACCTCCGCCGATTCGACGGCCTCGCCGACCGGTGACGGGGCCGACCGGGCTCCGTCTCAGGCGTCGACCGGTTCGCGCTCCTCGGACACCTCGCCGGTGAGCTCATCGGCCGGCTCGGCGATCTCGACATGGGCCGGCCCCTCGACGTTGAGCCGCGGGAGCACCCGGTCGAGCCATCTCGGGATCCACCAGTTGCGGGCGCCGAGCAGCTCCATGGTCGCGGGCACGAGGAGCATCCGCACCAGGGTGGCGTCGAGGAGGACCGCGACGGCGAGACCGACGCCGAAGAGTTTCACGATCCGGTCGTCCTCGAGGAGGAACGCTCCGAACACCACCACCATGATCGCCGCCGCGGCCGAGATCACCCGGGCGGTGGCGGCGAGACCGTCGGCGACCGAGTTCGCGGAGTCACCGGTGCGGTCGAACTCCTCCTTCACGCGGGAGAGCAGGAAGACCTCGTAGTCCATGGAGAGACCGAACACGATCGCGAACAGCATCATCGGTACGAACGGCTCGATGGGTGCCGGCTCGACGCCGAACACTCCCGAGAGCCACCCCCACTGGAAGATGGCGACCACGATGCCGTAGGCCGAGGCGATCGAGAGCACGTTCATCAGCACGGCCTTCAGGGGAACCAGGACCGAGCGGAACACCATGGTCAACAGTAGGAACGACACACCGAGAACCGCTCCGAAGAACACCAGGAGGCGGCCACCGAGGTAGTCGGTGAAGTCGATGTTCGCCGGCACGGCGCCGGTGAGATTCGCCGTGATCGTCGAGCCGTCGATCACGGAGGGGACCACCTCAGCGCGCAGGCGGGCCACGGTCTCCTCGGTCACGGCATCCTGCGGGGAGGTGGTCGGGATGATCTGGATGAGGAACGCATCTGACGCGGCCGGGTCAGCCGGATCGCTCGGGAACGGCGGACCGACACGGTCGACACCGGGGTCGGCGGCGAGCGCCTCGGGGATCGCGCCGATCAGCCCGAGGTCGGCCGGTGATCCGGGTTCGACCGTCAACAGGAACGGCCCGTTGAAGCCGGGGCCGAACCCTTCGGCGATCAGGTCGTAGGCCCGCCGGGCCGAGGTGGTCTCGGAGAGATTCCCCTCGTCGGAGAAGCCGAGTCGGAGCGAGAACACCGGGAGCATGAGCAGCACCAGCGCCCCACCTCCGAGGAACACGAACGTCCAGGGCCGCGACTGGATGACCCGGCTCCAGCGGTATGAGGTGGTCTCGCGCAGTGGCCGCTCCCGGCGGTTGGGGACGACACGGCGCAGGGGACGCAGGAACAGCGAGGCGACGAGCGTGGCGAGAGCGAGCACGCCACCGATGGAGGCCAGCGTCGGTAGACCGAGACCCAGACCGAGGAGCGCGAGCGCGACGAAACCGGCGGTCAACAGACCCCGCCAGCGCGTGACCTCGACCTTGGAGTGGAAGAGCCCGAGGAGGGCCGGGAGGAGGGTGATCGAGGCGATGAGCGTCACGGCGACCGTGGTCGCCGCTGCGATACCGAGGCCCGACACGAAGCCCAGACCGATGACGAGCATGCCGAGGAGGGAGAGCACGACGGTGACACCGGCGAAGACGACCGCGCGCCCCGAGGTGTCGAGGGCCCCCATCGTCGCCTCGAGGGGCGAGCTGCCCTGTCGGGTCAGTTCGCGGTAGCGGGTGACCATGAAGAGCACGTAGTCGATGCCGACGCCGAGGCCGATCATCACGCCGATGAACGGCGCCCAGTCGGGGATCGACACAGCGTTGGAGAGCAGGCTGACGGCGCCGAAGCCACCGGTGCCGACACCGGCGAGCGCCACCCCGATCGGCAGGCCCATCGCCATGACCGATCCGAAGGACACGATGAGGATGACGACAGCGAAGGCGAGCCCGATCAACTCGGACTCCGGTGGTTCGAACTCGGCGAAGATGGCCCCGCCGATCTCGACGGTGACGCCGTCGATGTCCGGTGTCATCTCGCGGATCTCCTCGGCGATGACCGCTGCCCGGGTCTGATCGACATCACTGTCGAGGTTCAGTTGAGCGAAGGCGATCCCACCGTCGGGTGCGATCTGCCCCTGACCGAGCGGCTCGTAGGGCGACACCACCGAGACACCGTCGATGGCATCGATCTCCTCGAAGTAGCCGGTCATGCCGTCGACGACGTCGGTGCGGTCCACACCGCCATCGGCCATGAACACCAGCGAGCCACCGAAGGCGCTGCCGGCCCCGGGGAAGTTGGCGTTGAGCACCTCGAATCCGGTGGAACTCTCCGACTCGGGGGTGGAGAACTCGCCGGAGAATCCGGCGCCGATCGCGCCGGCGGCAGCGTTCACGCCGACCAGGGCGATAACCCAAGCGATGAGGACGAACAGGCCGTGCTGGAACGACCAGCGCGCGAGGGATCGGTACACGGGGGAACCTTCGTTTCTGTGGGGGGATGTCGCTTCGCGGCGGTGAGACCGCTCGGCTCTGTCTATCGGAGTTGATCGTCTGGCGTGTGTCGACGACTCCGGTTCGAACCCGCGCGCGACCGCGGCTATTCCGGGGAACCGGACACCCACGCGGTCACCGGCGGGACGGTACCGTCGCGGCATGAGTGATCCGGTGCCGTGGGACGCGGTGTACCGGACGCGCGAGGAGACCGCCCTCTCGTGGTTCCAGACATCCCCTGAACCGTCGATCGGGCTCATCGTCGATGTCATCGATCCGTCGACCGCGTCTGTCGTCGACATAGGTGCCGGCATGAGCAGGCTGGCGGACACGCTGCTCGATCACGGTTGCCCGGACCTCACCGTCGTCGACGTGTCGGCTACCGCTCTCAGGGTGGTTGAGCGCCGGGTCGGCGCGGATGACCGCCTGACCTCGATCGTTGCCGACGTGACCGAGTGGCGACCGACACGAACCTTCGACCTCTGGCACGACCGCGCGGTACTGCACTTCCTCAACGGTGTCGCCATCGACGCCTACCGGGAGTGCGCCGCCCGAGCCGTACACCCCGGTGGTCATCTGATCGTCGGCACCTTCTCCCCCGACGGGCCCGAGGTGTGCTCGGGCCGATCGGTCACGCGTTACGCGGACACCGAACTGTTCGAACTGTTCGCCGACCGGTTCATTCCGATCTCCTCGAGCGGGCAGGTCCACCGAACTCCGAGCGGGACCGGTCAGTCGTTCACCTGGGTCACGCTCCGGCGGCGGGCGACCTGAGCGGGGCGGTCACCAGGCGGCGATGACCGCGGTGATCAGCGGAGCGAGCGCGAGCGCCGGCAACATGTCGGCCACCGGTACCTGCCGGATCCGCAGCAGTCGCAACCCGATACCCAGCAGAAGCACACCGCCCGCAGCGGTCATCGCTGAGATCGTCGAGTCCGGCATGAACGATCCGAACCCGGCCCC
>RGGX01000010.1 GCA_010024485.1 Actinomycetota bacterium
TTCACCAGCGCACCGCCGCCGACCCCTCGACCGGCGGGATAGGCCACGAGCGGCCCGTCGGCCACGCGGCGTACGGCGAGGTCCCGATGGGTCAATTCGGGCGTGGCGAGGGCGCGGTGGACGTCGACCGGCACGTCCTCCGCGACCACCCGCGGGCCCGCATCGAGGACGATCACCTCACCGGTTCTCGCGAGCCGTCCGGCGATGGCGCACCCCGCTACCCCGGCCCCGACCACCACCGTCCTCTCGGCGACGCTGCCCACCGTCCAATCCTGCCAGAGCCCGGCCACATCGCAGCGTGGACTATTCGTTCAATCGGACGTCGGCCGGGGGTGCCACCGCCTATGGTCGAACCAGTGCCTCCCCCGCTTCGGTTGACGATCACGGCAGTCGCCCGAGACCCGAGGGTCCGAGCCCTGCGAACCGCCGGAGAGCACATCGGGATCGACGTCCCCGACGGCCTCGGAGTGTCGGATGTGATCCACGTCAGCGGCGATCTCAGCGACGCCGATCGCGATCGGCTGACCGGTCTGCTCGTCGACCCACTCCTGCAGGTCGGCTCGTGGGAGACGCCGATCGACCACGGCGTCGAGGTGACCCCGCTGCCGGGTGTCACCGACAGCGAGGCCGCTGCGGTGCTCGTCGCCGCCGAGCGCCTCGGGGTGCCGGTGCGGGCCGCGGTGACCGGCCGACGCATCACCTTCGCGACCGACACCCCCGAGGACGACGCCCGCCGGTTCATCGAGCGCGTCGTGGCCAACCCGGTGGTGGAGACCTGGGTCTTCGGGGCGGCCACTCCCTCGCTCGATCCAGTCGCCGATACGCGCCATCGGGCCGAGCGGATACCGATGACCGCGCTTGACGAGGCCGGGCTCGCGGCCCTCTCGACCGAACGAGGCCTCGCGCTCGACCCCGCCGAGCTGGTCGTCATCCGCGATCACTTCGCCGGCATGGGGCGCGAGCCGACCGATGCCGAACTCGAGACCCTCGCGCAGACCTGGAGTGAGCACTGCGCCCACAAGACCTTCCGAGCGGTCATCGAGACCGGTGACGGCGATCGGGAGCCGCTGCTTCGCCAACTGCGCGACTGCACCGACTCGATCGACGCCCCGTTCGTGCGCTCGGCCTTCGTCGGGAACGCCGGTGTGGTCGAGTACACGCCCGGCACGACGATCGCGCTGAAGGCCGAGACGCACAACCACCCGTCGGCGATCGAGCCGTTCGGTGGTGCGAACACCGGGGTCGGAGGGGTGATCCGAGATGTGCTCGGCATCGCCCACCGTCCGATCGCGGTGACCGACATCCTGTGTTTCGGCCCCGCCGATCAGCCCCTGTCGGCGATTCCCGAGGGCTCCCTCCATCCGCTGCGGATCGCCGAGGGGGTCGTCGACGGCGTCGCCGACTACGGCAACAAGATCGGTCTGCCAACGGTGGCCGGTGCCGTGCTCTACGACCCGGCGTACACGACCAACCCGCTCGTGTTCGCCGGCTGCATCGGTACCGCGGAGAACTGGGCCGAGCACGACGGACCCCACGCCGGTGACCGGGTGGTGGTGCTCGGCGGTCGGACCGGGCGCGACGGCATCCGCGGCGCGACCTTCTCCTCGGCCACCATGGACGCGACCACCGGCGAGGTGGCCGGTGCGAGCGTGCAGATCGGCGATCCGATCACCGAGAAGTTGCTCATCGATGCCCTCGTCGGGGCCGAGGACCTGTTCTCCGCGATCACCGACTGCGGCGCCGGTGGTCTCTCAAGCGCGGTCGGCGAGATGGCCGAGGGCGTCGGCGCTGACGTCGATCTCGCTCTGGTGCCCCTCAAGTACGCGGGGTTGGAACCGTGGGAGATCTGGCTCTCCGAGGCCCAGGAGCGCATGGTGATCGCCGTTCCCCCGGGCAGCGTCGAGGCGATGCGACACCGTTGCGACCGCTTCGGTGTCGAGTTCTCCGACATCGGCGCCTTCACCGGTGACGGTCGGCTGGTGGTTCGTTGCGCCGAGGACGTGGTGGTCGATCTCGACACCGGGTTCCTCCACGACGGCCGACCGCAGCGCCGCCTGCCCGCCCACCTGCCCAACCCTGATCGGACGCCGGTGACCCGTCGCGTGGATGACACCTCCGCCACGCTGCTCGATCTGCTCGCGCACCCCAACCTGCGCTCGAGGGCCGAGATCATCCACCGATACGACCACGAGATCCGCGGCACGACCGTCGTGCGGCCCCTCACGGGTGTCGAGCGCGATGCCCCGGCCGATGGTGTGGTGCTGGCCGAACCCCGCGACGCACACGGCATCGCGATCGGCATCGGTGTCAACCCCTGGCACGGGTTGGTCGATCCGGAGTGGATGGGGTGGAGCGTGGTCGATGAGGCCGTCCGGAATGTCGTCGCGGTGGGTGCCGATCCGTCGCGCATCTCACTCCTCGACAACTTCTCGTTCGGCGATCCCCGCCGCCGCTCCACCATGGGTGACCTCGTCGCCTCGGTCGACGGCTGCACCGCGGCCGCCGCCGCCTTCTCAGCGCCCTTCGTCTCCGGGAAGGACTCGCTCAACAACGAGTACACGGCGAGCGACGGCAGCCGACACGCGGTTCCCCCGACCCTGGTCATCACGGCGGTCGCCCATATGCCCGATGTGGAGGCAGTGGTGACCCCTCGCCTGCGGACTCCCGGTGACGCGCTCGTGCTCCTCGGTCGGACCGCGCCCGAGTTCGCTGGGAGCCACCTCGACATGGTGCGCCCCCATGACGGTCCCATCGGCTGCGCCCCGTCTCCCGATCTCGAAGCGCCCGCGCGGTATCGAGCGCTCCACGCCGCGATGCTCGACGGAGAGGTCGCTGCCTGTCACGACCTGAGCGAGGGCGGTCTCGCGGTCGCCGCCGCGGAGATGTGCATCGCGGGTCGCCTCGGCGCGTACGTCGAGCGCCCCGAGGGGGTCGACGCGACGACCTGGTGGTTCGCCGAGTCGATGGGTCGGCTCCTCGTCGAGGTACCCCAGAGCGATCTCGGGTCGTTCCTCAAGCGTTTCGACGGTGACGCCGAAGTGGTCGGCACGGTGACCGATGAAGCTCGACTCCGCCTCGGTGACGTCGAGGTCGATCTCGACGCCCTCGTCGCCGCGCACACGGGAGGTCGATGACGATGCGTCCACCGGCAGTCGTGATCACCGGACCGGGCACCAATCGAGACCCCGATGTCGCCCTCGCGCTCGAGCTGGCCGGGGCCGATCCCGACATCCGTCTGGCCGGTGAGCTTGCCGGCGACCGCGGTGCGCTCACCGGAGCGGCCCTCGTGGTGGTGGCCGGCGGTTTCAGCTACGGCGACGCCCTCGGCGCCGGACGTCTGCTGGCCCTCGATCTCACCGTCGGGCTCGGCGACGGCCTCCGAGAGGCGGTGGAGCGTGGGGTGCCGGTGATCGGCATCTGCAACGGCTTCCAGGTGCTCACGAGGGCCGGGCTGCTCCCGGGCTCGCTCGGGCACAACTCCGGCGGGTCCTTTGTCTGCGACTGGGTGGAACTCGAGCCGGTGCCTGACTCTCGCTCGGTGTGGACATCAGGGCTCGTCGACACGGTGCACTGCCCCATCGCCCACGGTGAGGGCCGCTATGTCCATCCGGATCCCGATGCCCTGCAGGCCAACGGCGGGGTCGCTCTCCGCTACGCCTCGGAGAACCCGAACGGGTCGGTGAACGACATCGCCGGGGTGTGCGATGAGACCGGTCTGGTACTCGGCCTCATGCCTCATCCGGAGAACCACGTGCTGACCCGCCAGCACCCGGTGCTCGACGCCGACGAGTCCCGACGTCATCTCGGGCTCGCGCTGTTCGAGGCCGGGGTCCGGCACGCGGTGGGGGCCTGATGCAGACCCTCACCGACACCCTCGTGGACCTCGACCTCCCGCTCGAGGATCGTCGCGACGGCAAAGTGAGGGTCTCGTGGCGCCTCCCCGATGACGCCGAGGGTGGGCGGCGCCTGTTCGTGACCACCGATCGGCTCTCGGCCTTCGACCGCATCCTCGCAACCGTCCCCGACAAGGGCGCGGTGCTCAACCGGCTCGCCGCATTCTGGTTCACGCAGACGTCCGACATCGTCGACCACCACCTGCTCGATGTTCCCGACCCCAACGCGACCGTGGCGCGCGCCGCGACACCGCTCCCGGTGGAGGTGGTCGTTCGGGGCCGGATCACCGGGGTGACCGACACCTCGATCTGGGGGATGTACGCCGCCGGTGGGCGCGACCTCTACGGACACCGTCTCCCCGACGGCCTCGTCAAGAACGACGCGTTGCCGCAACCGATCGTGACGCCGACCACCAAGGCCGAGGTCGGTGGCCATGACCGCCCGGTCACCGTCGACGAGGTCGCCGAGTCAGGTCTCGTCGACCCCGAACTGTGGAGCCGTGTCGTTGAGGTCGCGCTCGCACTGTTCGAGCGGGGTTCATCCATCGGCGCGGCCGCCGGGCTGGTGCTCGCCGACACCAAGTACGAGTTCGGGCTCGACGCCGAGGGACGGCTGCTCCTGATCGACGAGGTGCACACCCCGGACTCCTCGCGCTGGTGGCGCGCGGCCGGACTCGACGAGCGCCTCGCCGCCGGCGAGGAGCCCGACAGCCTGGACAAGGAGTTCGCGCGGCGGGTCTTCGCCGATCTCGGCTTCACCGGCCACGGCGACCCACCGGAGGTACCGAGGGAGGTCTGGCTGGCGGTCGCTGACCGCTACCGCGAGGTGTTCACACTGCTCACCGGGGATGATCTGGAGCCGCTGGTCGGTTCCATCGGAGAGCGCATCGAGAGGAACTGCAGGGAGGTCGGCGGATGGTGACGACGAGGGTGACGCTCGGAGGCGGCGACGGTCGCGATCCGATCGACGACCGACCGAACGAGGAGTGCGGTGTGCTCGGCATCTCGACCCCGCACGGCGACGGCGTCGCCCAAATGGCGTTCTTCGGCCTCTTCGCGTTGCAGCATCGCGGTCAGGAGGCGGCGGGTATCGCTGTCAGCGACGGCCGTCGGGCCCGGGTCCACAAGGACGAAGGCCTGGTCGCGAACGTGTTCACCGGCGACACGCTCGCCCCACTCACCGGCTACCACGCCATCGGCCACACCCGGTACTCGACCACCGGGTCGAACGCGGTGCGGAACATCCAGCCGTTCCTCGTCGAGACGATGCACGGACCGCTCGCCGTCGCGCACAACGGCAACCTCGTGAACGCGTCGACACTCCGCGACGAGTTGCTCGCCCGCGGCTTCGGCCTCACCGCCACCAGCGACACCGAGGTGTTCACACTCATGCTCGCCGCCTCGGGGGGTCGAACCTGGGAGGAGCGCCTGGAGCGCACCGCCCCGGCCTGGAAGGGGGCGTTCTCCCTGGTGCTCCTCACCGCCGACCAGGTGATCGCGGTGCGCGACCCGTGGGGCTTCCGGCCGCTGTCGGTGGGACGACTCCCCCAGGGTGGTCACGCCATCGCGAGTGAGACCTGCGCCCTGGTCACCCTCGGCTGCACCGAGATCAGCGAGGTCGCCCCCGGCGAGATCGTCTCGCTGCGCGGGGCCGAGATCGAGCGGCACCAGGCGCTTGCGCCGGCGAGACCGGCCCGATGCACCTTCGAGTTCGTGTACTTCTCCCGGCCCGACTCGGTGTGGGACGGTCACAACGTCCACCACGTCCGTCAGCGTCTCGGCGAGGAGTTGGCCACCGAGTCCGGTGTCGACGCCGACGTCGTGGTGCCGGTGCCCGACTCGTCGATCCCGGCCGCGGTCGGTTTCTCGCGCGCCAGCGGGATCCCCTTCAACGACGGTCTCATCAAGAACCGTTACATCGGACGCACCTTCATTGAACCGACCCAGGACATGCGCGAGCGCGGCGTCGCCCTCAAGTTCAACGCCCTCGCCGAGAACCTCCAGGGGCGTCGGGTGGTCATGATCGACGACTCCCTCGTGCGCGGCACGACCGCGGGCCCTCTGGTGCGCCTCCTGCGCGAGGCCGGAGCGACCGAGGTGCACCTGCGGATCACCTGCCCGCCGATCACCCATGCCTGTCACTTCGGAGTCGACATGGGCCATGACGGCGACCTGATGGCGAGCCGGAAGACCATCGAGGAGATGCGGGAGTTCATCGGCGCCGACAGCCTCGCCTTCCTGTCCCTCGACGGCATGATGCGGGCGGTGGGCTCCGCCGACGGGGCCGGTTACTGCAACGCCTGCTTCACCGGTGAGTACCCGATCCCGGTCGGCGACGCCCAGGCCAAACTCTCCTTCGAGGGGGTCCTCGCCTGATGCGCGTGCTCCTCGTCGGTTCGGGTGGCCGCGAGCAGGCGCTCGCGCTGAACTGCCGGACGTCGGGACACGAGGTGGTGCTCTGCTCGGATGCCGCGGCCGCCGTCGATCACCTCGCGTCGGTCGATCTCGTCATCCCCGGCCCCGAGGCAGCGCTGGTGGCCGGGATCGCCACCACCTGCGCGGCGGCGGGGGTCCCCTGTTTCGGACCGAGCGCCGAGCTGGCGCGCCTCGAGTCGTCGAAGGCCCACGCGCGCGACGTGACCACTCGTCTCGGTATCCCCGGTCCGCGGTGGTCTCGGTTCGACGCCGACTCGGTGGAGGAGGCCATGGCCTGGTGGCGCGACCTCGGCTCCCCCGTCGTCGTGAAACAGGACGGTCTCGCCGCCGGCAAGGGGGTGGTGGTGCCGACCGACGACGATGCGACCGTCGAGGCGATCACCGCGCTGTCGGCTCGCGGCGCGTTCCTCCTCGAGGAGCGCATGAGCGGGCCGGAGTGCTCGCTGCTCGCCCTGTGCGACGGCTCAACCGCCGTGGCGCTCCCCCTGGCCCAGGATCACAAGAGGATCGGCGAGGGTGATCGAGGTCCGAACACCGGCGGCATGGGCGCCTACGCCCCGGCCCCGCTCGACGTCGACGTCGACGAACTCGTCGCGACCTTCATCACGCCGGTGCTCGACGACCTGCGATCGGCGGGCACCCCCTATGTGGGCGTGCTCTACGCCGGGCTCATGATCACGCCGACCGGACCCCGACTGGTCGAGTACAACTGCCGATTCGGCGACCCGGAGGCCCAGGCGGTCATCCCGATGCTCGACTGTGATCTCGCCGATGTGGCCCTGGCGGCGACCGAGGGGGCACTGTCCACCCACGCCGTCGCGACCGGGGTGCCGCTGCGGGCGGCGAGCGCGTGCACGGTGGTCGCAGCTGCTCCGGGATATCCGGGAACCCCAGCGGTCGGCGCCCCGGTGCTCGCCACCACGTTCTCCTCCACGACCACCGCCGCCAGTTCGCTCGACGACGAGCTCGCTCTCCTGTTCCCCGCCGGCATCGATGGCGAGGGTCGGGTGTCAGGTGGTCGGGTGCTCGCCGTCACCGGCCTCGGCGATGACCTCGGCTCGGCCCGCGATCGCGCCTACACCGCCCTCGACGGGATCGCCTTCGAGGGGATGCAGGTACGACGCGACATCGGTTGGCGGGCTCCGGGGGCGACGATGCGCTCCTACGCCGAGAGCGGGGTCGACATCGACGAGGGCACCCGCGCCGTCGACGGGATGCGCGCTGCGGTGGAACGCACCCTCGGGCCCGACGTGCTGCGCGGTGTCGGGTCTTTCGGCGGGGTGATCTCCCTGGCGCGACTGTCGGGTCTCGAGGAGCCGGTGCTGGTGGCCTCGACCGATGGGGTCGGCACCAAGGTGGAACTCGCCGCCCGTCTCGGCCGGGTGCGCGGTGTCGGCGCGGACATCGTCAACCACTGCATCGACGATGTGTTGGTCCAGTCGGCCCGACCGCTGATGTTCCTCGATTACATCGCGGCCTCCCGTCTCGATGCCGAACTCGTGGCCGAGGTCGTCTCGGGGATGGCCGAGGCCTGCGAGGCCGCCGGATGCGCCCTGCTCGGCGGGGAGACCGCCGAGATGCCCGGTGTCTACGCCGATGACGCCTTCGATGTGGCGGGCACCCTGATCGGGTTCACCGACCGCGCGGCGCTGCTCCCCACCGACGACATCGGACCCGGGGATGTGCTGCTCGCCCTCGCCTCGTCGGGTCCGCACACCAACGGCTACTCGCTGTTGCGACGTCTGTTCCAGTGGTTCCCGATGGATGCGGTGCCGGTCGGCCTCGATCGACCGCTCGGTGAGGCACTGCTCGAGCCGCACCGCTCCTACCTCGACGTGATCGTTCCGTTGCTCGACGCCGGTGACGGCCCTCGGGTGAAGGGGTTGGCGCACATCACCGGCGGCGGCCTGCCCGAGAACCTCCCGCGCGTGCTCCCCGACGGGGTCGACGCCGAGGTGACCCTCGGATCGTGGCCAGTGCCACCGCTGTTCGCGCTGGTGCGCGACCTGCTGCCAGGCATGGACACCCACGAGCTGCACCGAACGCTGAACATGGGGGTCGGCATGGTCATCGTGTGCGCCGAGGGCGACGTCGAGGCGATGCGCGACACCATCGAGGAGGACACCTGGGTGATCGGTCGTCTCGTCGAGGGGCGGCCCGGACATTCCGAGGTGCACCTGCGGTGACGCGCCCCCGACTGGTCGTCCTCGCCTCGGGCAACGGGTCGAATCTGCAGGCCCTCATCGACGCCGTCGACGAGGGGCACATCAACGGACAGATCGTCGCGGTGGTGAGCGACCGCCCGGAGTCGCGAGCCCTGACCCGCGCCACCGATGCGGGCATTCTCGCCGCGCCGTTGCCGATCGCCGAGGGTGAGCGCAGAGACGACTACGACCGACGACTGGCCGACCTGCTCAGCGATCTCGCTCCTCATCTCGTGGTGCTCGCCGGATGGATGCGGATCCTGACCGACACGGTCGTCGAGTCGTTCCGCGTCATCAACCTCCACCCGGCCCTGCCGGGGGAACTGCCGGGGACGCGCGCCATCGAGCGGGCCTGGGCCGAGCACCTCGCCGGCGGACGCGACCGCTCGGGGGTCATGGTCCACGAGGTGCCCGACGTCGCCGTCGACGCGGGCCCGGTGCTGGCCGTCGAGGAGGTCGCCATGGTCCCGGGCGACGATCTCGACTCGTTCGCCACGCGGGTGCACGCCGTCGAACACCGTCTTCTCACCCGCGTCGTCGCCGAGATCTGCGACGACCTGCTCTCCCACGACCATCAGGAGGTCATCGATGCCTGACAACGCCGAGGCCAACGCGGCCCTCTTCTCCCCCACCGAGGGGCTCACCTTCGACGATGTCGTCGTGGTGCCGGGCTGGTCCACCACCCTGCCCGATGAGGTGGACACCTCGACGGTGTTCGCCGCCGGTATCGAACTCGCGGTGCCACTGGTGTCGGCCGCGATGGACAAGGTCACCGAGGCCCGTATGGCGATCGCCATGGCGCGGGTCGGCGGGATCGGCGTGATCCACCGGAACATGTCGGCCGAGGCCCAGGCCGCCGAGGTGCAGAAGGTGAAGCGGAGCCAGTCGGGGATGATCACCGATCCGGTGACACTCCCGGTGACGGCGACCCTCGCCGACGCCGAGGCCCTGATGCACCGCTTCAAGTTCTCCGGTGTGCCCATCACCTCCGACGAGGGACGGCTGATCGGGATCCTCACCAACCGCGACATCCGGTTCTGCGAGCCGTCGGACTTCTCGCGCCCGGTGAGCGACTTCATGACCTCGGAGAACCTGGTCACCGGGATGGTCGGCACCAGCCTCGACGAGGCGAAGGTGCTCCTGCAGCGACACCGCATCGAGAAACTGCCACTCGTCGATGAGTCCGGCCGTCTGGCCGGCCTGATCACCGTGAAGGACATCCAGAAGCGGCTCGATCATCCCGACGCGACCCGAGACGACCGTGGCCGCCTGCGGTGCGCGGCGGCCTGCGGCGTCGGCGCCGACGTCGAGGAGCGGGTGGAGGCCCTGGTCGCCATGGGGGTCGACGCGGTGTCGATCGACACCGCCCACGGCCATTCCGCCGGAGTGGTGGAGACGGTCCGCCGCATCAAATCGGCATGGCCCGATCTGCCGGTGACGGCCGGCAATGTGGTGACGGCGGAGGCGGTCGATGCCCTGGTCGAGGCCGGGGCCGACGCGGTCAAGGTGGGTGTGGGCGCGGGGTCGATCTGCACCACGCGCATCGTCAGCGGTGCGGGCATGCCGCAGCTGACGGCGATCTGGGAGACGACTCGTCGGGCCCGGGCCATCGGGGTCCCGATCATCGCCGACGGCGGCATCACCTATTCGGGGGACATCGTGAAGGCGATCGTCGCCGGAGCTGACTCGGTCATGCTCGGCTCTCTGCTCGCCGGCACCGAGGAGAGCCCCGGAGAGCTCGAGCTCTTCGAGGGGCGCCAGTTCAAGTCGTATCGCGGCATGGGCTCCCTCGGTGCGATGCAGGGGCTCGGCGCCGACCGCTACGCCACCGCCCAGTCGAGCGACGGATCGCCCTCCGATCTCGCTCAGACCAGCCGCAAGCTCGTGCCTGAGGGCATCGAGGGGCGCGTCCCCTACGCCGGGCCGCTCTCCGAGGTCGTCTACCAGCTCGTCGGTGGCCTTCGTTCGGGCATGGGGTACGCCGGGGCCTCCGCCCTCGACGACCTGCGCTCCACCACACGGATGATGCGCGTCACCACCGCCGGACGCGAGGAGAGCCACCCCCACGATGTGACCATCACCAAGGAAGCCCCGAACTATCACCGGTCGTGACTCGCACCCCTCGATGTCCCCGACATAGGTTCTCCCCGTGGGGCTGAACGGAGCGTTCTTCGATGTGGAGGGCTCGGGGGCCGAGGAGGTCTTCCGGCCGACCGACCACTGCCGTGGACCCTGGGACGCCGACGCCTGCCACGCCGGACCACCCTCGGGTCTCATCGCTCGGGCCGTCGAGCGTCTCCTCCCCGATCACCGTCTGGCTCGGCTGACCGTCGAGTTGTCGCGGCCGGTCCCGCACCGGGGTTTCCGGGTGGAGGCCGAGGTGGCTCGCGCCGGTCGATCGGTGGCGACCGCTGCCGCGCGGATCATCGACATGGATGGGCGCGAGGTCGCGTCGGCCCGCACCCATCACCTCGCGCCCGCGCCGTCCCCCCTCGACGTGACGTCGGCTCCGCTGGTGACACCCTCGTTCGACGACTCCTACCCGGACCGGTTCACCGTCGCCCGTTCCATGCACGACCTGCCGGCGTTCATGGATGGCGGTGTCGAGACGCGCTACGGCGCGGGGTCCGGACCCGAAGGTGGCCCGACGGTGATGTGGTTGCGGACCGTGCCGCTCATCACCGGTGAGACCATGTCGGGATTCCAGCGGATCTGCCCGCTCGCCGACTGCGGGAACGCCACCAGCCGGAACGGGTCCTTCGACGACTGGGCCTTCCTCAACACCGATCTCAACGTCAATCTCCACCGGGAACCGATCGGCGAGTGGTTCGCCATCGACTCGGTCTCGGTCTGGGAGCCCGACGGGATCGGCCTCTCCGACTCGGTGCTGCTCGACGTCGACGGTCGGGTGGGTCGGGCCACGCAGACCCTGATGGTGCGTTCGGCCTGAGCGCCCTCAGGCGAGCTTCTCGACGAACGACTCGAGCTGACGCAGGTTGCGGCACTCGAAGATGCCGTCGGTGTGCGCCCCGTACTCGCCGACGATCGAGTCACCGGTGTTCCAGTAGGAGCGCGGCTCGGGGTTCAGCCAGTAGACGTGCCGGGCCTTGGCGCGGATCTCCTTGACCACCCATGACTGACTGGCGTGGTAGTTGTTGCGCGCGTCACCGAGGAGCAGCACCGTGGTCTTCGGCCCGATCTCGCGTCCGTGCCGGTCCCAGAACACCTCGAAGGCGTGGCCGTAGTCAGAGTGTCCGTCCACCCAGACCACATCGGCCTCGGTGTTGACCCGATGGATGGCCTCGGCGATGTCCTCGGTCGACTTGAAGTAGTCGGTGACCTCGTCGATGCCGTCGATGAAGACGAAGGAGCGCACCTTCGAGAACTGGTTCGAGATCGCGTAGACGAGCATGAGGGTGAAGCGCGCGAAGGCCGCGACCGAGCCCGAGATGTCGGCCACCACCATGAGCTCGGGTTTGGCGGGTCGGGGGTACTTGAACTTCGGCTCGGCGGGAACGCCGCCGTAGCTGAGGGAGTGACGAACGGTGTTGCGGAAGTCGAGCGGGCCGCGCCGTCCGTGACGACGCTTGCGCGCCAGCCGGGCCGCGAGTTTGCGGGTGAGCGGCTGGAGGGCCTTGCGGAGGCTCTGCATCTCCTCGCGGGAGGCGTGCATGAACTCGACGTCCTCGGGCAGTGGCTTGCGGAGGGTCTTGGCCATGGCCTCGGCACCCCGGTCGGCCACCAGCCGACGCCGGATCTCGGCCTCGACCTCGGCCTTGAACTCGCCGATCCGGTGCTCGTACTCCTCGCGCTCGAGGCGCTGCTCGAGTCCGCTGGCTGATTCGCCGCGCTCGGCCATGGCCTGCATCATCTTCTCGAGCATCCCGTCGAGGTCGAGGTTCCGCAGGGTGCGGTAGAGGTAGTAGGTGCCGCCCACGGGCCGGCCGGGCTCCATCCCGGCGAACCGCTGCACGGACTGCTTCGCGAGGGCCCGCATGAGGGCCTGGTCGCCGTTCATGAGTGCCTGCATGAGCAGGTGCGCGATCTCCTCGGGGGTGAGGGCGTCGAGGGATCCCGCCCCACCGCTGCCGTCACCGGCCTGGCTCTGGTCCTGCATCTCCCGCCAGAGCTCGTCGAGATCGCTGTCGCCGGTTGCCTCGGTGAGCGCGTACTCGGGGCCACGGAGACTGAAGTAGACCTCGAAGACGGTCTCGAAGGAGCGCCAGTGGGCCTGGTTCTTGACCAGGGTGGCGCCGAGGGCGTACTTGAAGGCCTCCCGGTCCTCGAGCGGGATGTGCTGCACGGCCTCCATCGCGTCGAGGTTCTCCGTCAGGCTGACGGGCAGCCCGGCCTCGCGCAACTGCGTGACGAAGCCGTTGAGGAGGTCGAGCATCGAGCGCGGCTCGGTGAGGCTCATGGGAGGTCGCTCACTCGTCGACCGAGAGTTCCTTGGCGGCCTTGGCGATGTCGGTCTGGTACTTGAGGAGGATGTGCAGGGTTTCCTTCGCCGTCTCCTCGTCGATGGTCTCGATGTTGAGGAGCATGAGGGTGCGCGCCCAGTCGAGGGTCTCAGAGACGCTCGGCGCCTTCTTCAGATCGAGGGAGCGGATCGAGCGAACGATCCGCGCGATCTGCTCAGCGAGGTTCTCGGTGACTCCGGGCACCTTGGCGAGCACGATCTCCCGCTCGCGGTCGAGTGACGGGTAGTCGACGTGGAGGTAAAGGCAGCGGCGCTTGAGTGCCTCGGAGAGTTCCCGGGTGTTGTTGGAGGTGAGGAACACCAGTGGGATCTGCTTGGCCTCGATGGTGCCGAGCTCGGGGATCGACACCTGGTAGTCGGAGAGGATCTCAAGCAGGAGCGCCTCGGTCTCCACTTCGACGCGGTCGACCTCGTCGATGAGGAGCACGACGGGGTCGTCGGCGGTGATCGCCTCGAGGAGCGGCCTGGTGAGCAGGAACTCGTCGGAGAAGATGTCGTCGTGGACCTCGGCCCATGAGTCCGAGCTGCGATCGGCCTGGATGCGGAGCAGCTGCTTCTTGTAGTTCCATTCGAAGAGGGCCTTGGACTCATCCAGCCCCTCGTAGCACTGGAGTCGGACGAGGCGGGCCCCGGTCAGCTCAGCGATCGACTTGGCGAGTTGGGTCTTGCCGGTGCCGGCCGGACCCTCGACGAGTACCGGTTTGCCGAGCCGGTCGGCGAGGTAGGCGACCCCGGCGATGCCGTCGTCGGCGAGGTAGTCAAGGTCGCGCAAGCCGTCGCGAACCTGCTGGACGCTGTCGAATCGCGGGGAGGGTTCAGCTGCCATCGGGCCGACGCTACCGCCCGGCCCATGATGTGGTCGTGTCCGGGTCACCGATGCCGTAGCATCCGCCTGCCATGTCGACGTCCGGCACCCTCGGCACACCGGTCCCCCCGGCGGAGGCGCGCGTCTCGCTGACGTTGACGACCTGGGCGCTGTTCACCAGTCTCGCCGCGCTCCTCACCGGTGTCGGGCTCTACGCCACGCTGAGCGGTGTCCGGGCCGAGCTGGAGCGCTTCGGGACCGTGTACATCGGCGTCATCGGGGCCGTGTACTACGGCGGGTTCATCCTCGGCTCCCGCGCCGCCCTCCACGTGGTCGGCACCGTCGGGCACATCCGGGTGTTCTCCGCCCTGTGCTCGTTGATGAGCGCGATCACGCTGGTGTCGGGTCTCATCGTGCACCCGCTCTCGTGGATCGTGCTGCGGTTCCTCTCCGGGGCCTGCCTCGCGGGGATCTACGTGGTCGCCGAGTCCTGGCTGAACCAGTTGGCCTCCAACGCGAACCGCGGACGGCTGCTCTCGTTCTACGGCATGCTCACGACGATCTCCTACGGGCTCGGCCAGCTCCTCTTCGGTCTCATCGACCCGTTGGCGCTCACCGGTTTCGCCTTCGCCACGATCGCACTGAGCGCGGCGATCGCCCCGGTGGCGCTCTCCGCTGTCGCGAACCCGCCTCCCATCCGACGGCCCGAGCCGGTCTCGATCCGCCAGTTGATGGCTGAGGCGGCGACCGGGGTGGTCGCCGCCATCCTCGTCGGGGCCACCATCGGCGCCTTCATCTCGTTCCTCCCGATCTATGCCGCACGCTCGGGTATGTCGTTCGTGGCTGTCGGCGCGTTCGTCGCCATGCCACCGCTCGGGAGCCTCATCCTGCACATGCCGGTGGCGGTGCTCTCCGATCGCGGTGACCGACGCATCGTCGGTGCGGGCTCGGCGACGATCGCGGCCGGAGCCTGCGGTGTGCTGTGGATGGCCGGACCCTCCTCACCGATCGGCTTCCTCGCTGCCGCGGTCATCGGGGGCACGATGTACCCGCTCTACTCCATAGCGGGCGCCTACACGAATGACCAGCTCTCTCCGGAGCGCCTGACGGCCGCCGCCTCTCAGATCGTCATCCTCTTCGGAGTCGGGTCGTTCATCGGCCCGCTAATCGCCGCCGTGGCGATCCGAACCGCCGGCGACGCGGGATTCCCGTGGACGGTCCTCGTGATGCACGGCCTGATCGCTGTCTTCCTGATGGTCCGGGTGGTCCAGTATCCGCCGGCCGACCGAGCGGTGCCCTCGCGCGATGTCGCGCTCGACTCGCGCGTGCTCCAGATCCCCGCCACCGTGGCCGGTATGGGCCGACGGTTGCGGCCGCGGCCGCGACGTCACTGACCGCTCCGGCAGCGGCACACAGCCGACGCTGACGGGCGTGACCACCCTCGACGAGTCCGCCGACGAGCACTCCCGTTGCCCGCTGTGACCGACGGGGACGACCATCGCCACCCTGTCAGCCGGGCGAAAACGATGGTGGCCGGCCCCCGAGGGGGCCGGCCACTCACCGAAGTGTGATCAACAGGGATCAGGCGGCGGCCATGGCCTCCGCGATCCAGCTGTCGACGAGGTCGCGGTTGTCCTCAATCCACTGAGCAGCGAGCTCCTCGACATCGGCGCCGTCACCCATCTCGACGTTCATGAGGGAGACCTCAACAACGTCCATGGCGAACAGTTCCAACATCTTCTCAACCGCCGGGTTGGCGGCGAGGAAGTCGTTGTTGGCAGCGGCCTGGATGTCCGCCGCGACCCAACCCATGGTGCAGACACCATCGACCGAACCAGGGCACTTGTCGGTGCCGATGCTCGCGGTGCCGGGGCGCTGGTCATATTTATCGCCACCCTCACGGTCGAGCGGGTTCGAGTCGTCGATGACATCCTCGACGCTCAGCCACAGGGCGTTGTCACCGGGGCGCATCTGCGTGATGTACGCGCTCGGCGTCCAGGTGTAGACGATGGCGGGCTCACCGGCATCGGCCTTCTGGGCCGCCTCGGCGAAATTCGCGTCGTATCCGGCGATGGTCTGCTCGATGTTCTCCCAGCCCGAGAACGCGATCTGGCTGGAGATGATGTCGTCACAGGTCCAGCTCTCCTGGCAGCCGTAGATGTCAGCGACACCGTTGCCGGGGTTCGGGTCCTGAGCGTCGTAGGCGGCGATCGCCTCGGCGTTCGTGTTGAAGTCGTCGAGCGACGTGATCCCGTACTCCTCCGCGAAGGACTTCGTGATCAGGTAGCCCTGCAGACCACCGGCCATCATCATCTCGCCGACGACGCTGACGTGGTCTCCCACGGTCGAGCCGTCGGGCAACTCGTTGGCCAGCCACGAGCTGTGGCCGGGCATCCAGGAGTTGATCCAGAAGTCGGCATCACCCTGAGCCATCGCGAGGAACGCGTTGGCCGGGCC
The DNA here is from genome assembly GCA_010024485.1 of Actinomycetota bacterium. Lineage (GTDB taxonomy): Bacteria > Actinomycetota > Acidimicrobiia > Acidimicrobiales > Ilumatobacteraceae > Casp-actino5. The sequence continues at coordinate 16,276 of RGGX01000010.1, forward strand.
GAGCTCGGTGTCCTTCGGGTCGGTGACGGTGTAGCCCATCTCCTCAAGGATCGCCTTGATGGTGTAGGCGTTCGGGTCCTCGGTGGACCAGTCGGCCTTGGCCATGGTGATGGTCACGCCCTCACCGGGCAGCGCCATCTCGGCCGGCTCCTCAGCGGGCTCCTCAGCCGGCTCCTCAGCGGGCTCCTCAGCGGGCTCCTCAGCAGCAGGCTCCTCAGCGGGCTCCTCAGCAGCCGGCTCCTCAGCAGGCTCCTCAGCAGCAGCGGGCTCCTCGGCCGGAGCGGGAGCGTCGGCGGTGTCGTCGTCGCCTCCGCAAGCCGCGAGGATGAGGCTGATGGCCGCGAATGACGCGACCAGTGCTTTCCTCTGTCTCTTCATGTGGTTACCCCTCCTTAGGGTGTGGTTGCTCCGTTCACTCCGCGGCGTCACGCTGCCTCAGGAGCTCACTGTTGCTTTCTCCGCGTCATCGGCCGCATCCGCGGTCAATGACGGGGACTCCGCGGAGACGACGTCTCCGACTGAGATCTCTCGATACACCTTGGCCCGTTCGAAACCCTTCACGAGGCCGCTTCCGGCGGCGAAGAGCAACGAGCCGACGAACATGGCGAACATCGCGCCGACACCGCTGAAATAGTTCTGATCAGCGACCCGGACCAGGGTGGCGACGAAACCGAGCGAGTAGCCGGCGATTCCAAGACCGAGACCCATGGCCACGGTTCCGCCGATCCAGCGGCGGCGATCACCGAATCCGGCAGCGCCAGCCGCGACCGCCGCCCCGATCGCTCCGGCGATGCCAAACGCCACGGTCCAAGTGCCGAGGCCGACACCGGCGGGATCGCTGCCATCAATGATGATGCGCTCGTCCTGCTTGGCCTTGGCCCGAATCACCTGGATCTCGGTGGCAGCAACCCCCGGATCGATGTCCCCCGCCTTGGCGGCTTCCTTCAGAGCATCCATCTCGGCCTGGATCTCCGGTGTCATGACGACGCCACCGCGCTCGTCGAGGTGCCACATCGAGAAGATCGACACGACCGCCATCAGGATCGCGGTCGCTCCGAGGAAGATCGGTCCACCGGAGACGCGGCGGCGGAGTGGACGGTGCGGGCCGTAGGCGCCGACCGCCATCCACGAGAGCGAGGCGACCGTTGCCACCACCGCTCCGATGAGCGCGATCCAAGCGCCCGAACCGACGGAGTACTCGGGGGTGAAGGCGCTCGGGCGCGCGATCACGTATCCGAAGGCCGTGATCAATGCCGCAAGCGAGCCAAACGTGATGCCGTCCGCCGAAAGCCACCGGGCTTTGCCGCGACCGCTCAGCACGGCGATGCAGCCCGCTCCGACGAAGAGGGCGAGGAAGGCGACGATGAACGCGAACCACGAGCCACCCTCCGCGGCCAACCCGTTGAACGACTGGCCGGTGAGTTCGACGTCGTCACGACGACCGTAAGCGCTGATACCCGGACCACCAGCGGCCCAGGTCATCGGCATGGAGATGAGCATCACGACGGCGCCGACGAGAGCAACGAGAGCGCGGCCGCGCTCT
>RGGX01000091.1 GCA_010024485.1 Actinomycetota bacterium
CGAGATGCCCACTCACCAGCTCGCGGGCATCGCGGGAGACGGCGACCTTGATATCGACGCGGCGGACGAGCCGCCGGAGGACGGGTGACAGGTAGCGGTAGCTCGAGGACCTCCCGGCCGCATGGAAGGTGCCGACGATCGGGCGGGAGTGCAGGGTCAGGGCGGTAAGCGTGGGACCCGGCGCCAGGGGCTCGTGGAGGTGCCAGATGTCGAAGGTCTCGTCGCGCAACGCCCGGATGGTTCGCAGTGCCGCCGACGGATCGGGGGCCAGCGGCGCAATCGAGCCGTTCGCCGCCGTCGGGAGACTGTTGCCGAGCGGGGTCACGAACGAGGTGGGTGGTGGACCGTCGCACGGTCCGAGCACCCGCACCTCATGCCCTCGTCGTCTCATCTCGGCCGCGAGTCCGAGGACCTGGGCCTGCACGCCCCCGGGGACCGTGAGGCTGTAGGGACAGAACATCCCGACCCTCAACACGACGACCACCCCGGGTCCGACGGCCAATTCGGCTGGAAGAGGTGCCACTGCTCGGGCGCCTCGCGGACCAGGCCAGCGAGGGCCTCAGAGAGATCGTCCATGATCCGGCCCGTGTCACGGCGGAAACCATCCCTCCGGCCACAGTCGATCGGGGCCCGGACCACTCCGAGGTGCCGCTCCCCCGCCCTCTGGTAGACCGCGGTCGGGAGTACGGGCGCCCCCGACCGGAGCGCCAACACCGCGGGGCCCGCCGGGAGGCGGGTCCGCTCACCGCAGAACTCGACCTCGTAGCCGCCCCCGGTCACATCGCGGTCACTGAGGAGGCAGACGACGCCATTGCGGTCAAGCACCGCTCGGAGTTCCGCGACGACCTCGGGTCCAGCGGGATGGACCGTGATGCCGAGACTCGCCCGCAGATCACCGAACCAGTCGAGGAGCTCGGGTGGCTCGAGCCGTTCGACGACCGAGACCACCTCGACGCCTCGGGATGCGAGCCAGCGGCCCGCCCACTCCCAGCCCCCGAGGTGCGGCAGCGCGAGAATCGCCCCGCGGCCGGCATCGAGCGCGGCCTCGACGTGCTCATAGCCCTCCACCGTGACCGCCCCGATCGCGGCTTCACCGGAGAGGAAGGGAAGTCGGAGGGTGTCGATCCAGTACCTGGTGTAGGAGACCACCATCCCCCGGACCCGAGCACGCAGGACCGGCTCGGTCACCGACGGGTCAAGTCGGCGCTGATGTCGGAGCAGGAGGTCCCGCTTCTCGCGACTCAGCAGAACCGGGGCGAGCGCTCCCGCCCCAACGGCGACCGCTCGGCGCGCCGGTCGCGGGAGCAGACGGGCGAAGGCGGTGGCGAGGCGGTAACTCGCGACCGTGGCCCGCGCGCCCATGGGCCGTTCAGCGCCGGCGTTCGTGACCGGTACGGCGCTGCACGATCGTGCGGCGCACCACGAGTCGTTCCGACCGCAGCTCCCGGCGCTCGGCCCGGCGCTCGCGGCGCAGATCGATCCTGGCCTGCACCACGGGTGCGACCTCGGCCTGCCGCCACACCTTCACGAAGCGCTGCACGGCCGTCACCGAGATGAGGATGAGCATCCCCCAGAGGATCACCGTCAGGGATCCACCGAGACCGACGGCTTCGAGCAGCAGACCGATGCAGAGCAGGACGATCCGCTCGGCACGCTCCATCAGACCGCCCTTGGCGTCCAGACCGAGGGACTCGGCCTTGGCCCGCTGATAGGAGATGACGGAGGCGACCGAGGACACAGCGAACGGCAGGATCGCCGCGTGGGGTGAGGACACGTCGGCGAGATACCAGGCGATACCGCCGAGCAGCATCGCATCGGTGATCCGATCCACGGTGGAGTCGAAGAAGGCCCCCCGCTGGCTCGAGGTTCCCGACGCCTTGGCGAGCGCCCCGTCGAACAGGTCGGGCAGTGCTGCCGCGATGACGAGCACCAGACCGAGGATCAGACGTCCGGTGGCCACCGCCACCGCGGCGAGAGCGCCGACCACGAGTCCGACGATCGTGAGGTGGTCGGGTGAGAGTCCGGTTCGCCGCAGCGCCCGCCCGATCGGTCGGACGGCACGGTCGACCGGGCCGCGGAACACACCATCGAGCATCAGTTACCCTCCCCTGTCGGCCACATCTCCGCTCCGTCCTCCCGATTGTCCTCGACGAGGTGCTCGACCGTCCGGCCGTCGACCGCATCGATGAGCACGAGGCCCCTCCGGCGCGGCGGCTCCTCGGTCGAGTAGGCGAGCACCCGCCAAGTGGGGCGACTCAGGAGGCCGCGCCACACCTGCTGCGCCGATGCGTGACCGACCGGGAAACCGAGCGCCTGCTGCGCGCGGACGAGCGCCTGGGTCTCGTCGAGGCGCATTCTCGTCCCGGCGAGGACGCCGTAGACCCCGAAGACCGCGACCCCGATACCGCCGATCAGCAGACCATCGTTGACGAGGGGGGATTCGACCGCTCGGGCGGCGACCACGGCTGCCACGCCGACCACCACCGCGGTGACTGCGGGAATCCGGCGCCGCGAGTTGTCGGGGAATCGATAGTCGTCGGCCGCGAGTCGGGGGTCGAGGTCGTCCGGGAGCACATCGGTGTGCTGGTCGCCGGTCGCCTCCTCTGAACCATCGGGGGTGCTGGTCATGATCCCGAGACCTTAGGTGCTGTTCCGGATGCGGGCCACGCTCTCCTCAGACGCTCGGCCGTCTCGTCGAGCGCGACCGGCAGGGTTCGGGTGTTCGCGATGGAGGTCATGAAGTTGCTGTCACCCACCCAGCGGGGCACCACGTGCACATGGAGATGCTCGGCGATCGAGCCTCCCGCCGCACGCCCCATGTTGATCCCCACGTTGACCCCCTCCGGCGAGAACGCCGCCCGGACCGCGACGGTGGCGTCGGTGACGAGCGACCACAGCTCGGCGCTCTCGGCGGGAGACAGGTCGCAGAGATCACCGACCTGACGGAAGGGCAGCACCAGGAGATGCCCTGAGGCGTACGGGAAGGCGTTCAGGATGACGAAGCAGGTGGACCCGCGATGAACGATGTGCGTCACCTCGTCGGGCTCGCCCGACTCGAGGATCGCGGTGAACACCGATCGACCGTCGCCTCCCTCGACCGGCTTGCTCGGCACGGCGCGGACGTACTCGGACCTCCAGCCGTTCCACAGCTGCTCGAAGGCCACGTCAGGCCTCGAGGGCGAGTCGGGTGGCGTCAGCCACCTCGGCGTTGATCTTCTCGACGAAGTCGTCGAGGGGCACATCGCGCTCCACCTCGCCACCGCGCGGGTTCACCCCGACGCTCCGCTGGGCGACGTCGTCGTCCCCGACGACCAGGATGTAGGGGATCTTCTCGAGTTTCGACGAGCGGATCCGCTTGCCGAGCGCGTCGTCCGCGCCGATGGTGTCGGCCCGCACGCCGATCTCCTCAAGCCGGGAGCGCACGGAGTCGGCGTACTCCTCGTGATCGGTGGACACCGGCAGGACCCTGACCTGCAGCGGGGCCAGCCAGGTCGGGAAGGCGCCGGCGTAGTGCTCGAGGAGCACCCCGAAGAACCTCTCGACGGAACCGAAGAGGGCCCGGTGCAGCATGATCGGCCGGTGACGGGCGTTGTCCGAGCCGACGTACTCGAGGTCGAAACGCTCCGGGTTGTTGAAATCGGCCTGGATCGTCGACAGCTGCCATGACCGTCCGATGGCATCGCGCACGTCGATGTCGATCTTCGGGCCGTAGAACGCGGCGTCGCCCTCTTTGACCCCGTAGTCGAGTCCGTGTCGCTCGAGTGCCTCCCGAAGGGCGACCGTGGCGCGCTCCCACACCTCGTCGGAGCCGACGTACTTGTCGGGGTTCTTGGTGGAGAGGTTGAAGCGGAACTCCTCGAATCCGAAGGCGCGCAGAACGGAGAGTACGAAGTCGAGCAGTGACGCGACCTCGTCGGCGAGCTGGTCCTCGGTGCAGAAGATGTGACTGTCGTCCTGGGTGAAACCACGGATGCGCAGCAGGCCGTGCAGGGTGCCGGCCCGCTCGTAGCGATAGACGTTCCCGAGTTCGAACAGACGGAGCGGGAGTTCGCGGTAGCTGCGCTGTCTCGATCCGTAGACCAGACAGTGCATGGGACAGTTCATCGGCTTCAGGTAGTAGGTGCCGTTGTCCATGTCCATCGGCGGGTACATGCCGTCGGCGTAGTAGTCGAGGTGCCCGGAGGTCTCGAAGAGCTGTCCGTTGGTGACATGGGGGGTGTAGACGAACTGGTACCCGCCGTCCGCGTGACGCTGACGGCTGTAGTCCTCCATCAGCCGTCGCACGATGGCGCCCTTCGGATGCCACACGGCGAGCCCACCTCCGAGCTCGCTCGGGAAACTCAGGAGGTCGAGGTCGACGGCGAGGCGCCGATGGTCCCGCTTGGCCGCCTCCTCCAGTCGGTGCAGGTGCTCCTCGAGGGCCTTCTTGGAGTGCCAGGCGGTGCCGTAGACACGCTGGAGCATCGGTCCGGCCTCCGTACCGCGCCAGTAGGCACCGGAGATCCGCTGAAGCCGGAAGTGACCGAGGCGCCCGGTGGACGGAACGTGCGGACCGACACACATGTCGACGAACTCATCGGTGTTCCGGTAGGCGCTGATGCGATCGGCTGAGGACACCTCGCCAGCGTCGATCGTGTCCCCTCCGGCCTCCATGACCCTCTTGATGATCTCGCACTTGTAGGGCTGGTCAGCGAAGAGCTCGAGAGCCTCCTCCGCCGACATCTCCGATCTGGTGAACGGCTGGTCGTCCGCGACGATGGCGCGCATCTCGTCCTCGATACGGACCAGATCCTCCTCGTTGAAGGTCCGGCCGTCCGGCAGGTCGAAGTCGTAGTAGAAGCCGTCCTCGATGGCCGGACCGACCGAGAAGGTCGCGCCGGGGAACAGTCGGGTCACCGCCTGGGCGAGGACATGTGCCGTTGAGTGCCTGAGCACGTGGCGACCGCGGTCGGAGTCGGCGGTGATGATCGACACCGTCTGGCCCTCTCCGAGCGGGGCGGTGAGATCCGTCTCGACGCCGTCCACCTCCGCGGCGACTGCTGCCTCAGCGAGACGACGACCGATGGCGGCGGCGAGGTCGAGAGCGTTGGATCCGTCCGGGATCTCGCGATTGCTCCCGTCCGGCAGGTTGACGGTGATGGAGGACATGGCCCCGTGAGTCTACGGAGCGAGCACCCTGCCGCGCCGCGCGTCGCGGTCAGCCGAGGTTCACTCCGATGAGGGCGCAGGCCTCGGTGACGTCCTCTCCGTTCGCGGTGGCCTCGTCGATCGCCTCCAGA
>RGGX01000092.1 GCA_010024485.1 Actinomycetota bacterium
ATCGAACATATGTTCGATACTGGCAACCGGTCTATCCGGATGGCCGGAGGTGCTGGAGCAGAGACGTCAGCCTCGGGTCGTCGGCCCGGTCGATGGCATCGGGCCAGCCGAACCAGGCGACGTCGGGGCTCTCCCCCTCCGGTGGTGCCGGATCGAGGTCGGGAGCGGCAAGTAGGTAACGGAGATCGAGATGGGTGTGCCCGCGACCACCGGCGTGGACATCGACGTGCACCAGCCGCGGCACGACCTCGCCAGCGCCGACCATCTCACCGGTCCCCGTGACGAACGAGACCGGCAGGCCGGTCTCTTCTGCCGCTTCGCGGAGAGCGGCATCCCACGGGGTCTCACCCGGGTCGACATGCCCGCCGGGCTGGATCCACATCTCCAGCCGACGGTGCCGGAGCAACACCACCCCGCGCGTCCCAACGACGATCGCCGACCCGGTGATATGCACGGCGTCGGCGTCGATGTCGAACGGGTCGACACCAGCCGCGATGAGGCGGTCGACCTCAGCGGCGAACCGCTCGATGGAGCGACGCTCGCCGCCGTCGATCGGGACTCGCGCCACCACCTCGGCGCAGACCTCCCGCGCCAACCGGTGCCGGAGCGGATCGGCAGCGGCTCCCTCCATGACGGCGACCGTATCCATACGAGAACCGACCGCCATGGGTTCCCACATGTACCGGCATCAGCCATAGGTGGCCTCGATCGACCACTGCCGACGCTGGACCGCCACGAGATGGGCGGTCCCGTCATCGAGGACCACCTGCAGACGAGCCGATCTCCGCCCGGTGGGAGACCACCACCGTTCGTGGAGCGGCCAGGGGCCGGCCCAGGCGGACACGGCCCGCGAACGCGAGCCATCGACCAGGGTGAGTGGTATCGCGCTGACCTCGCCGCGCCCGGTGACCATCACCGGTTCACCCACCTCGTCGAGGAGCTCGACGTCGAGAGGGTGCTCGTGCACGATCGATGGAGCCGGTGCCGGTATCGACCCCGGCCATGGGGCGTCACCACGGTGAACCCTCGCGGTATCGAGCAGATCGACCGTGTCGGCCCCCACCCAGCGATACCGCTCAACCGGGGACCGACCCCCCTCCCACACCGGCACCTCGACCGCGCCATCACCGGCGAGGGACATGAGACGGGTCACCGCGCGAAGCGCGGCATCATCGCGCTCGGACCTCCCGCCCCAGAGCCCCTCCTGGGAACCGTCGTCGGCGCGCACCTGCTCGGCGGTGAGGCGCACGAGCACCACCCCGGAGGTGATCGCCCCCGGTCGTCGGGTCCAGGCCTCGACCTGCCATCGCACCCGGTCGATGACCGCGGCAGCCGACAGACCCTCCTCGCGATACCAGCAGTGCTCGCTGCGTTCGGAGTGCTCGGTCTCGATGATGATCCGCACCGCGACACAGACCCGACCCGATGAGGCGACCTGACCGATGAGACGCTCGGCGCGCTCGCGGGCGGCGAACACCACCGCGGATGCCTCGTGGATCGGCTCGTCGACCGCCATCTCGACTGCGAGCGCCGCCTCGTGCACCACGGTGTTGACCGGTCGCTCGTCGACACCGTTGGCGAGTCGGTGGGCGTGCAGGCCGACGGGACCGAACCTCGACACGACATCGGGCACGGCGAGCTCGGCGAGGTCACCAAGACGCCGAATGCCCAGTCGATCGAGCAGCGAGACGAGATCGATCGGCACCTCCCCGATCTCCGCGAGCCAGGACACGGGCAGGTCGGCGACGCGATTGGTGGACGCCTCAGGGGGCACCACCTCGGGCTGACCGGCCAACACCGATCGGAGAGCGGCCAGCGCCGAGAGCGCTCGACCATCAGCGACCCCGATACCGGGTGCCGGCCAACCAGCGGGCCTGATCGACCGGAGATCGCCCGAGAGGCGCTCGAGCAGTGCCTGCTCACCTCCGAAGAGCCGCGACGGCCCCCGGGCCGGCAGCCGGATGTGCCCGGGGTCGACCAGTTCGACACCAGGGGTGTACGCCGCGAGTACCTCGAGCACCGACTCGAAGGCCGCGAGTTCGACCGCCGGATCGCGTTCGGCGATGAGGAGATCAGGGCAGGCCCTCAACGCCGTGCGGCGCCGCTCGCCGACGGCGACTCCGTGGGCTGACGCGCCCGGGGACACGGCCACGAGCCGGTTGGCCACGATGACCGCGACCGGACGGTCGGGTGGATGCCCGAGCGAGGAGGCCGGCCAGTCGGACCACCGCAAGGTGATGGTGCGAACCCCGCCGGCCATGGCCTAGACCGCAGCGAGTAGGGGAACAGGATGGTGCGTCTCAGGTCCGTGCAACCGCCCGTCGGAACCCGGGAGGGAGAGCGACGCGGCCCTCCCCCGATGCACACGACGACCCGTGGCCCGGACCTCGACACGACGACCGTCGAGACGACCGGTTCCGGCACCGACACCGCGCCAAGAGGGACCATCCGAGAGGAGTTCGACATCGGTCTCGAGCCCGCGTGGATCACCGACGACGAGGAGACATCCCCCACGGGCCCGGAGTCGTCGGCGGATCGCCGTGGCGACCGGCGCGGGCACCCGAGCGGGAGGACAGGTGATCAACACCTCGAACCCGTCGAGGGCGGCGAGACAGAGGTCGGCCCACGATCGGGCGCCATCGCCCGCAACACGTATCCGGATGAGGCGCTCAGGTGGAAGCCCGGCATCGGCCATCGCCTCGACACCGAGGCCGTCGACTCCGACGACGGCGACCCATGAGCCCATCGCCACCGCGGCCGCCGCGGCGACCACCGCCAGTGAGTGAGCAGCCGGCCCGCGGCACGCCACGGTGTGCCCCCTCACCAGACCATCGACACCGAGGAGGTCAGCGAGCACCGGATCGAGGGGGAGGGTGCGCTCGGTCGCGAGACGGGCCGAACCGAGACGCTCGATGCCGTGAGGCGGGGCGTCGTCACCGATGATGCTCATGGCGACATCGTATCGAACAGGTGTTCGGTCATTCGAGGCCGGGAACACGTCGGCCCTGTTGGCCACGGCACCATCGGTCTCGCCAGACTGGAGGGATGCCCTCCTCCCGAGTCCTCACGCTGATGGGATCGGGCGAGACCGCCCCGACGATGGTCTCGACCCACCGTCGACTCGCCGCACGTCTCGAACCCTCACCCGGCCGGGTGCGGACCAACGTCAGGGCCGCTGTCCTCGACACCCCATACGGCTTCCAGGAGAACGCATCCGAGCTCGCCGAGCGCGCCGTCGCCTACTTCTCCGAGTCGATCGATGTCGATCTCGACGTCGCCGGCCTCACCCGGATCATCGGGGTCGATGACCTCACCGTGGAGCGCGGCCTCGAGGTACTCCGACGGAGCGACTACATCTTCGCCGGCCCCGGCTCACCGACCTACGCGGTCGAGCAGTGGCGTGGCTCCGCCGTCCCCGGCGCGCTCCGATCCAAACTCGAGCAGGGAGGCGTAGTCGTGTTCGCCTCGGCCGCCGCACTCACCCTCGGCGTGGCGACCGTACCCGTCTACGAGATCTACAAGTGCGGGCACGAGCCGTTCTGGGCTGACGGCCTCGACCTGCTGGCTGGGATCGGCATCGAGGCCGCGGTCATCCCCCACTACGACAACGCCGAAGGTGGCCACCACGACACCCGCTTCTGCTACCTCGGTGAGCGTCGGCTGACGCATATGGAGACGATGCTCCCCGAGGGCACCTGGGTGCTCGGCATCGACGAGCACACCGGTCTCGTCATCGATCTCGACGCAGGCCAGGCCGAGGTCACCGGCAACGGCGGCGTCACGCTGCGGGTCGACGGCGAGTCCCTCCACCACCCCACCGGGTCGATACTCGACCTCGCGATCCTCACCGATCGCGATGCGGTCTCCCGCACGATCCGCGGCGACGCGTCGACCGTCCGTGCCACTGAGATCGCCGACGACCACGCCTCAGATCTCGCCACGATCCCCGCCAGTGCCGAGCAGACCGTCGAGTCATCACTCGCCGACACGGCGGACCGCGCCGATCGCGAGTTCTCAGCGGCCATCACGGCCGGTGACGCCGCAACGGCGACCGGCGTCATGCTCGAACTCGAGACCGCGATCTGGGCCTGGTCGGCGGACACCCTCCAGAGCGATGAGACCGACCGCGCCCGTCAGGTGCTGCGGTCGATGGTGACCCGTCTCGGTGAGGCAGCGGTCGCCGGGCTCGCCGATCCGCGCGCCGTGGTCGCCCCTCTCGTCGATCTGCTCCTGCAACTTCGTTCGGACGCCCGCGCTGAGAAGCGATTCGAGGTCTCCGACCTCATCCGCGACCGTCTCGACGAGACAGGGATCGAGGTGCGCGACACCGCGGACGGCGCCGAGTGGGACCTTCGAGCCTGAACTCAGGCGCTTCGCGTGCTGGCGGCCACCTCACCGAGCAGCTCGAGGAGGTCGTCGAGACCGGCTGCGTGGTGATCGGCGCCGACGTCGGCAGCGACAGCCCGCGAGGTGATGCCTCGTCCCCCGACGATCACGGGGATGTCGGGTTCAGCCCCACGAATCGCGAGGACCGTGTCGCGACACGAGGGCAGCGAGTCGGCATGGGTCACCGACACCACCACGGCGACCGAGCCGGTCTCGCGCATGGCGGAGATGAACGAGGAGGCCGGAGAGTCGGCGCCGATGTCGGAGACCTCCCAGCCCGCCGCTCGCACGAGATCGGAGAGCATGGAGACGACCAGACCGTGCCGCTCCCCCGAGGGTGACCCGATGACGACCGACCCGCGGGACCGCCCACGACGGACGAACTGGGGTCCGAGACGCCCGATGATGCGCTGGACGATGCCGGTGGCGCGGTGCTCCACGGAGATGTCGAGCTCCCCTTGCGCCCATCGGTCGCCGATGGTCACGAGCGCTGGCGAGATCACCTCGGTGTACACCCGGGCCGGTGTCGACCCGGCGGCAAGCGCCGACTCGACGACGGACCACGCCCCACCAATGTCACCGGCGACCAGACGCGAGTGCATCCGCTCGCTCCAGTCGACGCGACCGCGGCCGGTGGACTCCGACGGCTCCTCAGCGGGGGCGGCACGGAAGCGCTCGAGTTCCGATCGGGACACCCTCCAGGTGCCCGCCCGCTTGACGGCGTCGAGTTGTCCGAGGCGCACGTAGCGATAGGCGGTCATGTAGTGCACGCCGAGGTCGGCTGCTGCCTCGTGCAGCGTGAGACCCTCGTCGCGAACCATGGCCGGAATTTACGGTCGTTTGAGCGATCG
>RGGX01000093.1 GCA_010024485.1 Actinomycetota bacterium
GCCTCGAGGTAGGCGATGGTGGCCGGGTCGTCTCGGTCGCGGAGCCAGGCCCAGTCGTCGGTGGCGTCTCCGGTGACCCTGGTGAGCGTGGCGGGACGACGCTCGGCGGAGGGTGGGGGAGCGGGGTCGTGGATCTCAGCTCGGCCTGACATGGCCGGCAGGGTACGGGATAGCGTCCGACGGGTCATGAGGGTGTGGATCGATCAGGATCTCTGCACGGGCGACGGCCTCTGCGTCGATCACTGCCCGTCGGTGTTCACACTGCTCGAGGACGGGATCGCCTACGTGGTCGAGGCCGGGACGGTGTTGAACGACCCGGGCGGGTCCGGCAGCCTCGCGGAGGTGCCGCCGAGGTTCGAGCGCGATGTGGTCGAGTCGGCCGAGGTGTGCCCGGGGGAGTGCATCTTCATCGAGGTGCCGGTTCCCGCCGTCGGGCCCGGGAGCTCGTCGGCCCTGCCGTCGGACTCCGCGGACTGAGGCTGGATGTCCGCGATGAGTGTTCGCACGGGTGGTTGGGCCGCCCCGGAATTGTTACTATCCGCGTAGTGGAAATACCGGCTGTCGCAAGGCCGGACACCGACCCCCTGAGGAGCCGTTGACGTGACGACCTTCGATCTCGATCTCTCGAAGTACCAGCTGGGCTGGAACGACGAGGTGGAGTACGCCTTCGACCCGGTCAAGGGTCTCCATCAAGGTGTCGTCGAGCAGATCTCGTGGTGGAAGGGGGAGCCGCGGTGGATGACCGAGCTCCGTCTCCGGTCGCTGCGACTCTTCGATCGCAAGCCCATGGCCGAGTGGTTCGCGACGAACATGCCCGACATCGACTTCCAGGACATCTACTACTACCTGAAGCCCGCTGGTGAGCAGGTCGACGAGTGGGATGAGCTGCCCGAGGAGATGATGCGCACCTACGAGAAGCTCGGCATCCCCGAGGCGGAGCGCAAGTACCTCGCCGGTGTGACCGCCCAGTACGAGTCCGAGGTCGTCTACCACAAGAACCGCGAGGACCTCGAGGCTCAGGGGATCCTGTTCTGCGACATGGACACCGCGCTCCGCGAGTACCCCGATCTCGTCAAGGAGTACTTCGGCTCGGTGATCCCGCCGGGCGACAACAAGTTCGCCGCGCTCAACTCGGCCGTGTGGTCGGGAGGTTCGTTCATTTACGTGCCGCCCGGTGTCGAGTGCGAGATGCCGCTCCAGGCCTACTTCCGGATCAACTCCGAGAACGCCGGCCAGTTCGAGCGCACGCTCATCATCGCCGACGAGGGCGCGAAGGTGCACTACATCGAGGGGTGCTCCGCGCCGGTCTACACCAGCGACTCGCTTCACTCGGCCGTGGTCGAGATCATCGTGAAGCCCGACGCCCGGGTCACCTACACCACGATCCAGAACTGGTCGCCGAACGTCTACAACCTGGTCACCAAGCGCGCCCGGGTCGAGGCGCGCGGTCACATGGAGTGGATCGACGGCAACATCGGCTCGAAGCTCACCATGAAGTACCCCGCCGTGTACCTCGTCGGCGAGGGCGCGACGGGCGAGGTGCTCTCGGTGGCCTACGCCGGGGAGGGCCAGCATCAGGATGCCGGGGCGAAGATGGTGCACGCGGCGCCGAACACCACCTCCAAGATCGTCTCGAAATCAATCTCGAAGGATGGTGGCGTGACCACCTACCGCGGTCTCGTCAAGGTCGATGAGGGTGCGAGCGGCTGCCGCAGCCACGTCCAGTGCGATGCGCTGATCCTCGACGAGGACTCGGTCTCCAAGACCCTGCCCTACATGGAGATGGGCGAGCGCGACGCCGAGATCGGCCACGAGGCGACGGTCTCGAAGATCGCCGACGAGCAGATCTTCTACCTCATGTCGCGCGGTCTCACTGAGGAGCAGGCGGTCGGCATGGTCGTCAACGGATTCATCGAGCCGATCACGAGGACACTCCCGATGGAGTACGCGGTGGAGTGGAGCCGGTTGATCGAGCTGCAGATGGAGGGCTCAGTCGGCTGATCCGGCCGGGCCGATCTAGGCTCGGAGTCATGCCGATGCGGACCGAGTGCAAGCACTTCGAGTCCCGCTCCTATCCGAACGGCGACACGGTCAGGAAGTGCAATCTCGACCTCGCGCCCGATGCCCCGTGGCGCTGTCCGGAGGACTGCCCGCGCTATGAGCGTCGCCTCGCTGACGCCGCCTGGACGCATGGCTCCCTGGTCGTGCCACCGACACCGCCGGAACCCGACGGCCTCGACGACGGCTCGGCAGCAGCGCTGCTCGACGCCGCCGAGGACATCCTGAACGCAGCCGGGGGCCGCATCCTGTCCGAGGTGGAGGCAGAGCGGGAGGCCGAGCAGCGGGGGCGGGGCCTGATCCGTCGGCTCTTCCGCAGAGGGCAGTGACGAGAGTCACTCGATCCGGGTGTCGAGGTCCGCGATCTCGAGCCGTATTTCCACTATCGCGGTAGTAGAATTTCGGGGTGGCTCGGCTCCGGGATCTTCCCCTGCCCTCCGCCGATGAGGAGATCTGGCGTTACAGCCGTATCGACGCGCTCGACCCGACCTCGTTCGAGGTGGATGCTGACGCAGTCACCGTTGACGGTGGCGAGGGCTTCGTCTCCGTCGGTACCAGAGTCGAGATCGCCGCTGAACCCGACGTCTTCGCCGAGGCGAACTCCGAGCACCAGCACACGGTGCTCATCGATGTGCCGCGCGGTGAGGTGGTCGCGGAGCCGATCGTCATCACCCATCGATCCTCGCCGGGAACGGCGACCTTCCCGCGAACGGTGGTGCGCGTCGGCGAGAACGCCGAGGTCACCATCATCGAACGTTTCTCCTCCGTCGATCCGGGATCAGCCCTCGTGTGTCCGGTGCTGAGCGCCGAGGTGTCACCGGCCGGTCGCGTCAACTACCTGGCCACGAACGATCTCGATGTGGAGGCCTGGCAGGTGGGTCACCAACTCATCTCGGGTGATCGCGACTCCTCGGTCCGCCTCTCGACCGTCACCCTCGGGGGTCACTACACCCGGGTGCGCACCGAGGCCCGGTCGACCGGTCCCGGGGCCTCGACCAAGCAGGTCGCGCTCTACTTCGCCGGCGGCGACCAGATGCACGACTTCCGCGTCATCCAGGACCACGACGCTCCCCACACCTCGAGCGACCTGCTCTTCAAGGGCGCGGTCCAGGACCGGGCCCGCAGCGTGTACACCGGTCTCATCTCGATCCGGGAGCATGCCCGCGGCACCGCGGCCTACCAGACGAACCGGAATCTGACCCTCTCAGCCGGTGCCTGGGCGGAGAGCGTGCCCAATCTCGACATCCGCACCAATGATGTGAAGTGCTCGCACGCCTCGACGGTCGGTCCTATCGACGATGACCAGCGGTTCTACCTCGAGAGCCGCGGGGTGCCGCCCGAGACCGCGGAGCGCCTGGTGGTGCTCGGCTTCTTCGAAGAGGTCCTCGACCAGCTGCCTGCGGGGCCTCATGCCGATGAGTTGCGGTCCGCGGTCGCGGCGAAGCTCGATCTGGGAGGAGACCGACGATGAGCGAAGTGGTGTGCCGCCTGGACGAGATCCCGACCGGATCGGCCCGTCGCTTCGTCGTGGACGGCGTCCCGGTCGCGGTCGTCAGGATCGGCGACGAGGTCTACGCGATCGGTGATGTGTGCTCGCACGCCAACGTGTCGCTCTCTGACGGTGAGGTGTGGGAGGACTCCTGCGCTCTCGAGTGCCCGAAGCACGGCAGTTCGTTCAGCCTGACCACCGGTGAACCGGACACGCTGCCCGCCACCCGCCCGGTGGCGGTGCACTCGGCTCGGGTGGACGCCGGTGATGTCGTGGTGGAGGTGTCGTCATGAGCGAACTGGTCATCAGCGGTCTCCGGGCGACGGTCGCCGGCCGCGAGATCCTCCGCGGTGTCGACCTGACGGTCCGCAGCGGCGAGGTGCATGCCGTCATGGGACCGAACGGTGCCGGCAAGAGCACGCTGTCTGCGGTGGTCATGGGTCGGTCCGGTTACGAGGTGACCGCGGGCTCGGTCACGCTGGACGGCGAGGATGTCCTCGCGATGCCGACCTGGCAACGGGCCGTCGCCGGTCTCCATCTCGTCATGCAGTATCCGACCGAGGTGCCCGGGGTCGCTCTCCACGATGTGATGGTCGAGGCCCTCGGCTCCCGCGGGCGCGACACCGGGTCGATGCGTGATCGGCTCGTCGCCGAGGCGGGTCGAATCGGTTTCGAGGAGCGCTTCCTCGATCGGGCGTTGAACGTCGATCTGTCCGGTGGCGAGAAGAAGCGCAACGAGACCCTGCAGCTCGCCATGCTCGAGCCCAGGATCGCGATCCTCGACGAGCTCGACTCGGGCCTCGACATCGACGCGCTCCGTGACTGCTCCCGTCGCGTCGAGGAGATGTCCAACGTGACGGAGCGTCCTCTCGGGGTGCTCGCCATCACCCACTACAACCGGCTCCTCACCGAGTTGAAACCCGACCAGGTGCACATCCTGGTCCGCGGTCGCATCGTGGCCTCCGGTGGTCCCGAGCTCGCCACGACGCTCGAGACCGACGGCTACGCCGCCTTCGTGGAGGGCTCTGACGATGGTGGAGACGAGGCCGACACCGCGGCCGAGCCGGGCTCAGCCCTCGACGACCTGTTCCGGATCTGAGTCGGCGCGTCGTCGGCTGAGGTCGGCCATCACGCGTCGGGCGACCTCATCGGGGATGAGACCCCACACGGCGATCTCGCGCGATGTCCGCAGACAGCCGTCGCAGAGGCCGTCCGCGCCGATCACGCAGACCTTGGTGCAGGGGGACACGGTTGCCATCGCGCGACTGAACGTAGTCGCGGACGGCTCGCTACCGTTCGGTCGTGCCCCCCTCAACTGAGATGCCATCGGCGCGCTTCCCCGGGGGTCGGGTGGTCGCCGGTGGCTTCCTCATCCTGACCACCTCGGCCGGTTTCGGGTTCTACGGCCTGGCGGTCTACCTCAACGCCCTGAGTCGCGAGCGTGGTTGGGAGGTGTCGTCGCTGTCGCTCGCCACGACCGTGTACTTCCTCGTGGCGGGACTCGCTGGGCTCTACGTGGCTCGACTCATCGCTCGTCACGACATCCGTCGGGTGATCCTCGCGGGCGGGGTGATGGGAGGCGCGTCGCTCGCGCTGCTTGGCCGTGTGTCGGAGCCCTGGCACCTGTTCGTTGTCTACT
>RGGX01000094.1 GCA_010024485.1 Actinomycetota bacterium
GGGCGAGGACGGCGTCGGCGAGCGAGTCGAGGGAGGTCGCGTTGAAGACCGGGAACCGGTCGAGCGATGAGGTCGGGTACCAGTCCGAGGAGAGCAGCGGGTCGCCACCCCCGACCAGTCGGATATCGCCGTCTACCACCCCTGCCTGCGGTGGCGGCCCGGTCACCCGAGTCGTGAAGGTGTGCTGGTCGCCGAGCACCGCGAGAGCGGTCGACGCGACCAGGATCTTCTGGGTGCTGGCCGGGATCACCGATGGCGCGCCGGCGCTCATCACCCGGACCCCGTCGACCGACACCGCCAGGCAGCTCGTTCCCGGCAGGGACGCCGCCAGAGCGCCGAGACCCTCGATCAGAACGTCCTGGTTGGCCCGTCGCGACAGGACCGGCGCCTCCCGCCGCATGGACATCACCGGGGTCGGCGCGACCGTCACCGGTCGCGGATCGGCGATCGTCCCGACCGGAACCGGCTCCCCCTGGGCTCGGCCGTCGGCCCACGATGCCGTCGCCTGCAGGAGGAGGGCGGGCACGGCGGCCGCGATCCCCAGGACGATGAGCGGGCCGGGACCCGCCGAACGACTCACCGGCTGGCGACCCCTTGGAATCGGGCGTATCGCAGGAGATGTCCGAGCGCCCGCGCGGCGCGGTCACCACCCGGGTAGCAGAGACGTCCGGACTCGCGCACGGCCTTCACGGCCGGGCTCGCGTCGTCGGCCACCGCCAGTTCGGTGGCCACGAGCACCGGCTTGTCGTGAAGGGTGCCCAACCGCGCTGCCTCCGAGGCGAAGCGACGGTCCTGACGCTCGTGGTACTCCACGATCCGCTCGAGGCCGTGGTCGGGATGGAACCCTCCCTCGCGCATGAGCCGCGCCTGGTTCGACTGGATCCCGATACCGAGATAGATGACGGCGTCCACGTCGTCATGGGAGACGAGCAGTTCCAGCACCTGCGGGATGGTGTCCCTGGTCTCGCCTCCCGCGCAGTCCACCGGATTGTTGCGACTCCACCGGGACGGCAGGAGACCGTCGATGGCCGCCATGAGGTCGTCCGGCAACACCGCCAGTTCGAGATGCGGGTCGGAGGCGATCGCGTCGGCGGTCAGCACCCCCCATCCGCCGGCGGTGGTCAGCACCGCGACCCGGGGGCCCCGCGGCAACGGCTGGGTGGCGAAGGTCGCGGCCGCATCGAAGGCCTCCTCCGCCGTCGACACCTGAGTCACACCGAGCGCCGCACACACCCCCTCGAAGACCCGGTGGTCGGCAGCGAGCGCGCCGGTGTGGCTGGCCGCGGCCCGGGCACCTCCCTCGCTGGCCCCGCCCTTCAGGATCACCATCGGCTTCGTCCGCGCGGCATGACGGAGCGACTCCATCAGCGAACGACCGTCAGTGATCCCCTCCAGATAGGCGAGACCGACCCCGGTGCGCGGGTCATCCGCGTAGTACTCGAGATAGTCGCCGACACCGACGGCGGCCGCGTTGCCGGCGGACACCGCCCGGGACACACCGACGCCGGTCGAGCGAGCCAGATTGAGGAAGGTGGAGACGAGATTGCCCGACTGCGAGGCCACGCCGATCGAGCCCGGCGGCGGCATCGGTGCCACGATCTGCGCGCACATCGACACCGGGGTGGACACGACCCCCTGTCCGTTCGGGCCGGCGAGCAGAATGCCGAGCTCGGAGGCCAGGCGGACGAGATCCTCCTGGGCACGGGCACCCTCGGGCCCCGCCTCGCCGTAGCCAGCCGAGGTGAGGAAGGCCGCTCGGATGCCGATCGAGGCGCACTCCCGGAGCACGGCCTCATTGGTCGAGGCCGGTGTGCAGATGACCGCGAGGTCGTAGCAACCCGACTCCAGCTCGGCCACCGAGGCGACGGTCTGCACACCGAGCACCTCCTCGAGTCCGAGGTTGGTCGCCGCGACCCGGCCGCCGTACCCGCTCGCCAGGATGTTGTGCAGAGCGACGAAACCGAACTTGCCGGGATGGGTCGATGCGCCGGTCACGACGATCCCCGTCGGGTCGAACAGGGCGCTGAAGTCACGGTCGCCCGTCCCCGCCGCACCATCGCCTGCCGGCACGGGTGACCCGGCGCCGTCGAGTTCGACGAGGGCATCGACAGCCACCGCGGAACCGTCGGAAGTGACGATCAGCGGGTTCAGATCGACGCTCATGATGTCGGGCCGCTCGTCACAGATCCTCCCGAGCCCCACGAGGGTGTCGGCGAGCGCGTGCCGGTCGACCGCGGCCTCCCCCCGGAAGGGACCGAGCAGGACCTGGGAGTCGAGCGAGGCGATCTGGTCGAGGGCCGCCGCGTGATCGAGCGGAGCCGGACGGAAGGCGACGTCTCCGATGGCCTCGGCGAGGACGCCACCCACCCCGAGCATCACCATGGGCCCGAAGATCGGATCGCGGACCACGCCAGCGATCAGTTCGCGGTTCCCCCGGACCATCGGCGCCACCAGGAGCGCCACCTCACCGTCCTCGGGCGTCGCGAGCGCGAGCAGCTCCTCGGCGGCCTGGCGGACCGCTGCCTCATCTCCGAGCTGGAGTCGCACGAGGCCCCGCTCGGTCTTGTGCGCGATCGCATCGCCCATCAGCTTGAGCACGACCGGCAGTCCGATGCCCCTCGCGGCCTCCACCGCCTCGTCGACGTTCGCGGCGACGCGCTCGTCGGGCACCCTGACGCCGAACCCCGAGATCAGCTCCTTGGAGTCGGCTTCGGAGAGGGTGCGTCCGGGGGAGGCCACGCTGCCAACGTAATCGTCACCCCCGCTCGAGACGGGGCAGCTCGGGCGCCGTCAGGCCCCGGTCCGAACGCCGAGGGCGGTGGCGAACAGATCGACGACGTGATCGGCGCGCCGTTGAAGTTCCTCGTGACCGAGGGGATCATCGTCGAGGAGGCCCCGGAGGAAGGCGGCGTCGGAGAAGTACGACAGGAGCGCCCCGTAACCGGAGATCATCAGGTTGCGGGGGTCCTGGCGGAGGAAGGTCCCCGCCTCCATCTCCCGCTCGAAGTAGGCCGCCGCGCGATCGAACATGGGTCGGAGCACACCGGCGAGGTCGATCGCCAGGTGGTTGCCCCCGTCGATGGCAGCTCGGCGCACCAGGGTGACGTAGTCGGGATTCTCAGCGAAGTAGGCGAACCCGGCCCGCAGAACGGCCTCGACGCGCGCCCAACCGGTGTGGTCGACGGCGACGGCCGATTCGACCCGCTCGAGCCAGTCAGAGAGCAGGCGCTCGAAGGCCTCCTGGTAGAGCACCTCCTTCGAGGGGAAGTGGTGGAGCAGGCTCGGACGACGGATGCCGACACCGGCGGCGATGTCGTTGAGGGAGGTCCCCTCGTAACCCCACTCGGCGAAGCAGCGCAGGGCCTCGTCCAGGATCAGCGACCGAGTGGTGGCGGCCGGATGTCGAGACACGGCGGGAATCTAGCCCCTGAACCTTGGCCTACCGACCAGTAGGTAGGACTGCTATGGTCCGAACGTGCTGCTGAGTTCACAGGGACTGCTCATCCAGGTGCTTCTCGGCTTCGCCGCCGGCGTCGCCGTGACCACCCTCGCCAACGTCTGCACCACCGTGTACCTCCACCGGGGTATCGCCCACCGGGCCATCCGGTTCCGGCGACCGGCCGACGTCGCCTTCCGGGTGGTGTTGTGGCTCACCACGGGCATACGCGTCCGCCAATGGGTGGCGGTCCACCGCAAACACCACGCGCACACCGACACCCCCGACGATCCCCACTCCCCCGCGGTGCATGGATGGTGGGCGGTTCAGCGCGGCAACTACCGGATGTACCGACGGGCCGCCCGAGACGCCGACCTCGTCGCCAAGTACGCCCGCGATCTCCCGCCGACGCGTTTCGACCGTCTCGTGCTGGACCGAGCGCTCGTCGGACTCGGACTCGGCATCGCGATCATGGCGATCGCGCTCGGTCCGGTGACGGCCCTGGTGGCCGCGACGGTCCACATCAACTACTACCTCGCCGCCTCGGCCGCGGTGAACGCGATCGGGCACCACTTCGGGCGCCGTCCCTACGCCAACAGCGCGACGAACCTCCAGTGGTTGGCGTTCCTGACCGCCGGCGAGGGCCTGCACAACAACCACCACGCCGCGCCGACCTCGGCGAAGCTCTCGCACCGCTGGTACGAGATCGACCCCGGCTGGTGGGTGGTCAGAGGCCTGACTCTCCTCGGACTGGCGAGGGTGCGCCTCGATCCGAGGCGCACCCGACTGGCTCAGTTGGGCGGATAGACGCCCATCTGGCGACCCTTGTCGGTCTGCCAGAAGATGTCGGCGATCTCGTCGATGTAGGCGACGAGCTGCTCACCGACCGCGGGGTCCATCGACTTCTTGGCCTCCCCGGCCTGGTGGGTGGCCTTCCAGAAGAGGTCGTGCAACTGCGGGAACTCCTCGAAGTGGGCCGGGGCGAAGAAGTCGGCCCACAGCACCATCAGGTGATGCTTGGCCTCCTCGGCGCGCTGCTCCTTGACGAGCACGCACCGCTGCCGGAAGGCCTCGTCGTCGGACTCGTGGTACTTCTGGGCGGTCTTGACCACACTCAGAGCCTCGATCTTGGCCTGCGCGGGGTCGTAGACGCCGCAGTACAGGTCGCAGTGGGCGTGCGCCACGGTGGCGGAACTGAAGAGTCGTGAGAGCATCTGGTCTCCTCGGACGGGCACGGCGTTGCCGTGCGGTGGGGTTGGCCCGGGCGACATTACCCTCCAGCCGATGACCGCGCACGGTCGTCATGGACGCATCTCACCGCTTCGGCGCTTCCTCGTCGCCGATCGCTCCATGGAGCCCACGCTCCGCGACGGGCAGGGACTCATCGCGATCCGTGGGCTCCGGCCCCGACCCGGACAGATCCGGTGCGCCCCTCACCCCGACGGCAGCAGATGGGTCGTGAAGCGGGTCGAGTCGGTCGATGGCGACCGCGTCGTGCTCAGCAGCGACAACCCGGAGCACGCGATCGACTCCCGCCATTTCGGACCGGTACCGACGCGTGGCACCTACACGGTGGTACTCCGGGTCCCGCTGCGCCTCATGTGAGGAGCTCCCCGCGGGCGTAGCGTTCGACCCATGGCCGTCTACCTCTGTCACGAAGACCCGGATCTGCTGCGCCACGAGGCCACCGTCGTCGACTCGCGTCCGGGTGCGGTCGCGCTGGA
>RGGX01000095.1 GCA_010024485.1 Actinomycetota bacterium
CATGTCGGCGAAGGTCGCCGCCGACACCCCGCACCGCAGGTTGATGAGGTCAGCCGGCACCAGACCGAACTCAGCGACCGATCGCGCCATCGCCGCGTTGCGATCACAGAGCGGACCCTCCTCACCGGGCCCGCACGGGATCTCCGCGGGCGTGAGGTACTGCGAGATCGTCACCGGCTCGAGATCGACATCGCTCTGCTCGAGCTGCAGTTCGAGCCAGGAGGCATCAGGGCCGGGCCGGGTGTCGTAGTGGTAGTGCACCTGCACCACGAAGAAGTCGCCCGCCTCGAGTCGCAGACCGCTCCCCTCGGGATACCGGCCCGGCAACTGGCCCGGAGCCCATCCCACCACGAAGGTGTCGTCAAGGCCGGTTCCGCCGAAGCACTCCCACCCCGACCCCTCATCGCGGGCATCGCGGGCCATCGCGGCCTCCCACTCACGAGCCGGAATCAGGTAGCCGAGCGCGTGGTGCACCACCTCGGTCTGATCGGCGACGAACTGGTAACCGGTGAGCCAGGCCCCCTCGGTGAGGTCGGGCTGATAGACGAGACAGCGGTAGTCGTCGTAACGACCGCTGTCGCCGCCGTAGGCCTCGATCGGACCCACCACCAGCGGATCCTCGAGCGCCGTGAGCTCGGCGGCGAGCTCGGCGGCGAACATCGGCGTCTCAGCCTCGACATCGAGCGCGGCCCCGGCATCCAGCCAGCCGATCACCGCGTCGAACTCGTCATCGGTCAACCCGAGCGACTTCGCGTACGGCACTCCGAGATCGCTTGCCGGCCACGGCGGCATCACCCCCGAGGAGACCTGCTCAACGATGAACGGGGCGACATCGACGACATCACGGGCGGTCGACAGATACCAGTGGGCCGAACCCGATCCACCCGGGTTGTGGCATGAGGCGCAGTGATCGAGGAGGATCGGTGCGACCACCGTCGCGAACCCGGTCTCGGCCGATGTCGGCTCGAGCGGTGGGTGGGAGAACGGCTCGGTCGTCGTGGTGCTGGTCGTGCTCGTCGTCTCGGCCGGGACCGCGGTCGACGACTCGACCGGTGTCGACTCATCTGTTGTCGGCTCGACCGGGGCCGTCGAGGTCGTCACCGACGTCGACGGGTCGTCCGTCTCCGCCGCAGGCTCGCTCGCCTCCGCGGTCTCGCCATCGGACTGATCGACATCGGTTCTCGACGACGCGGACGTGCACGCCGCCAGCACGGCGACGAGACCGAGGACTGCGAGCCCACGACGCATCGTGCTCAGAGGCGCTCGATGATGGTGACGTTCGCCTGGCCGCCACCCTCACACATCGTCTGCAGGCCGAACCGCCCGCCGGTGCGCTCGAGTTCGTGCACGAGCGTGGTCATCAGTCGAGCGCCGGTGGCGCCGAGCGGGTGCCCAAGAGCGATCGCTCCGCCGTTCACGTTCACGCGGTCCGGGTCGGCGCCGGTCTCCTTCAACCAGGCGAGGACCACCGGAGCGAAGGCCTCGTTGATCTCGACCAGGTCGATGTCGTCGATCGACATCCCGGCGCGCTCCAACGCCCGCTTCGTAGCCGGGATCGGGGCCGAGAGCATCATGATCGGATCATCGGCCATCACCGACATGTGATGGATCCGGGCCTTCGGGGTGAGACCGTGACGCTCCACCGCCTCGGCGTTGGCGATGAGCACCGCCGACGACCCGTCGGAGATCTGACTCGCGACGGCCGCGGTGATGCGCCCGCCCTCGCGCAACGTCGGCAGCGACCGGATCTTGTCGACGTCGGGTTCACGCGGACCCTCGTCGCGATCGAGGCCGTTGAGCGGGGCGATCTCGCGCTCGAATCGTCCCTCGGCCTGGGCGCGCAGCGCGCGTTCGTGCGACTGGACGGCCCACTGCTCCATGTCCTCGCGGGAGATGTCCCAGCGCTCGGCCATCATCTCGGCGCCGAGGAACTGGCTGACCTCACCGTTGCCGAACCGCGAGGTCCATCCCGACGATCCGGTGAACGGGTCGAAGTCGGGGTCGTCCTTACCGGCCTGGGATCCCGCCGTGATCGGCACCATCGACATGTTCTCGACCCCACCGGCGACGACGACATCCATCGTTCCCGACATCACCGCCTGAGCGGCGAACTGGACCGCCTGCTGTGCGGAGCCGCACTGCCGATCGATCGTGACCCCGGGGACATGCATCGGGAGCCCCGCGGCCAGCCAGGAGGTGCGTGCGATGCAACCCGCCTGCTCCCAGACCGAGTTGACGTTGCCGAACACGACATCGTCGACCTGCTCGGGGTCGACCCCGGAACGCTCGACGAGATTGCCGATGGCGTGGGCGCCGAGATCGGCCGGGTGCACCTCGGAGAGACGCCCGTTGCGCCGACCCGTCGGGGTGCGGACCGCGTCGATGATGAATGCTTCGCTCATGGATCGAACCGTATCCGGCGGCGGGCCACCACCGGGAGGTGGAGCCGAACCGGCCCGGGCGGTTCAGCCCAACGCCGCGGCGAGGGCGACGAAGGCGCGGCCGCGATGCGATATCTCGTTCTTCTCCGCGTCGGACATCTCGGCGAAGGTGCGACCGTCGCCGTCAGTGGGAATGAACAGGGCGTCGTAGCCGAATCCGCGGTCTCCTCGATCGGCGAATGCGATCCGGCCCTCGCAGACCCCCTCGACCACGATCTCGGAGCCGTCGGGGCGCACCACCATCGCCACCGTCCGGAACCTCGCGGTGCGATCGGCCTCGGCGACACCGGCCAGTTCGGTGAGCAGCTTCTCCCGGTTGTCCGCGTAGGTGACACCCTCCCCGGCGTAGCGCGCGGCGTAGACACCCGGGGCGCCACCGAGCGCATCGACCTCGAGGCCGGTGTCGTCGGCGACCGCTGCCGATCCGCTCGCCGCACAGATGGCCGACGCCTTCAGACGCGCGTTCCCCTCGAGGCTGTCGGCGTCCTCGACCACATCGGGCACCTCGGGCGGCCGCGGGAGCAGACGCGCGACACCATCGAGCAGGGCGGCGATCTCGACGACCTTGTCCGGATTCGCCGAGGCGCAGACCAGTTCGATCACGGCAGGTTCAGGCCCGGCGAGGTGACGGTGGCACCGCGATCATCTCGTCCTGGAGATCGGCGATCGTCGTGAGGCCACCCTCGGCGAGACGCAGCAGCGAGTCGAGCTCGTCACGGGTGAACGCCATGCCCTCCGCCGTGCCCTGCACCTCGACGAACCGGGCCTGCCCGCCCACACCCGCGGGGCGCAGCATCACCACGTTCATGTCGACCTCGGCGCGGGAGTCCTCCACATAGGGCAGATCCAGCACCGGAGTCCCGTCGACGATGCCCACCGAGATCGCCGCACACGACGAGTGGAGCGGATGCTCGGCGATGAGGCCCTGCTGCATCCGACGCGCGAGCGCGTCGTGGAGCGCGAGATACCCACCGCAGATGCTCGCCGTTCGCGTACCGCCATCGGCCTGGATCACATCACAGTCGACGACCACCTGACGCTCACCGAGCAACGTCATGTCGCAGGCCGCCCGCAACGCCCGACCGATGAGGCGTTGGATCTCGACGGTGCGCCCCGACTGCTTGCCCTTGGCCGCCTCTCGACCGACGCGCTCCGGCGAGGAGCCCGGCAGCATCGAGTACTCCGCGGTCACCCAGCCGGTTCCCCGGCCCTTCATCCAGCGCGGCACGTCCTCATCGATCGAGGCGGTGCACAGCACCTTGGTCCGCCCGATCGTGACCAGGCAGGAGCCGTCGGCCATCTCGGTGAAGTCGCGTTCGAAACTCACCGGTCGTAGTTCGTCGGGTTGACGTCCATCGGGGCGTGACATGGCTCTCCTCGTGTCTCGGGTGCCCACTCAGGGTAGGCGTCGGCACCCCCACCGGACCGACAGCCCGGTCAGGTCGGCAGCGGCCATCGGGAGGTGGCGTCGAGTTCGGACCCGAGCAGCATCGAGCCGAGTTCGCGGAACACGTCGACATCACCACTCGACAGGAAACGATGTCGGCCGACCGCGGAACCCTCGCGGAGGAGGCCGAGTTCGCCGAGCCGGTCACGCGCCGCGAACGCGGTCTCGTCGGCGGATGAGACCAGCACCACGTCCGGCCCCATGACATCGGCGATCGTCCTCGCCAGGAACGGATAGTGCGTGCATCCGAGCAACAGCGTGTCGACCCCGGCCGAGCGGACCGGCGCGAGGAGCCGTTCGGCGAGCACCATCACTTCATCGCCGGTGGTCTGACCTCGCTCGACGAACTCGACGAAACCCGGGCAGGCCGCGCTGGTCAACTCGACGCTCGCCCCGGCGTTCGACGCCGCCTCGCGATCACGCCGACACGACCCGACCGCGACACCCGGACGAGCGCCGATGCCCCGGGGCCGACCACATCGATCACCGGCACCGGCAGTTGCTCGCGCAGATCATCGATCGCGGCAGCCGTCGCCGTGTTGCAGGCGACGACCACGGCCTTCACGTCGAGGTCGTCGACCAGGGAGTGCCCGAGTTCGAGAGCGTGGGAGCGGACCTCGTCGAGGGGTTTCGATCCGTAGGGGTACCGACCGGTGTCACCGATGTAGACGAGGTCCTCGCCCGGCAACAGGTCGATGAGCGCCCGGGCGACGGTCAGTCCGCCGAACCCCGAGTCGAACATGCCGATCGGACGGTCCACGGCGGGCACGCTACCGATCGAGTCGGCCCGGATGGGATCAGTCGTCGATGTCGGTGGCGCCGCCCTCGAGGTAGTCGAGGGACGAGATCGGCTCGATCGCCGCGGTCACGATGCCGGCGAGATTGGCAACGATCCGTTTCCAGTACCGGTGCAGGATGGCGCGGGGAACCGCCCAATGACCGGGACGATCGGAGTGCATGTACTCGTGCACCTTGGCCTCGCACTCGGCATTCAGCTCCTTCGACGCGGCGAGGAATGCCTGGGCGCGTTCGGTGTCCTGGGACGCGAGGATGTCAGCGGCCTCCACATACATCTGGGAGATCTGCTGACGTCGGCTGATGAACATCTCCACGTCGTCGGCCCCGGCCAGAGAGATGCCCTCGTCGGCGAGGTCGAGGATGTTCTTCGCCTGGTCACCGATCCGCTCGATCTTCTTGAGGAGCAGCGTGTAGC
>RGGX01000096.1 GCA_010024485.1 Actinomycetota bacterium
GTCGACCTTCCCGAGGCGATGGGTGGGACCGTCGGCCTCATGACCGCGCTCGCCCAACTGCAGCACTCCGAACCGGAGGTCCGTGAGTCGTCGGCGGCGGCCGTGACCACAGCCCTCGCCCCGGGTCTGCGCACCCGGGCGTTCATCTACAACACGCTGCTGCTCGACAAGTCGATCGACGACCGCCTGCGCGACTACCCGTCGTGGATCACCAGCCGGAACATGGCCAATGAGGCGAGTGACGCGAGCGTGCAGGCGCTCGTCGACGCCGTGGTCTCCCGCTACGACATCCCGCAGCGCTGGTACGCGCTGAAGGCCGAGATCCTCGGTGTCGACCGGCTGCGCGACTTCGATCGGATGGCCTCGGTGACCGCCGGCGGGTCAGCCGAGATCGGCTGGGCGGAGGGCACGAGCATCGTGCGCGACGCCTACGCATCGTTCTCCGATGAGTTGGCCGGCATCGTCGGGCGCTTCATCGACGAGCGCTGGATCGACGCGCCGGTGCGTCCGGGCAAGCGCGGCGGCGCCTTCTGCGCCTACGGCGTGCCCGAGCACCATCCCTATGTGCTCCTCAACTGGACGAGCACCGCGCGCGACGTCGCTACCCTCGCCCACGAACTCGGCCACGGGGTGCACGGCTACCTCGCCCGCGAGCAGGGCATCTTCCACCAGTCGACACCGCTCACCCTCGCCGAGACGGCCTCGGTGTTCGGCGAGACGGTGACCAACAACCGCCTCCTCGAGTCGCTCGACGATCCCGAGGAGCGCTTCTCGCTGCTCGCCGCCACATTGGAGGACTCCATCGCGACGGTGTTCCGACAGGTGGCGATGAACCGGTTCGAGCACTCCTGCCACTCGCACCGCCGTGAGGTCGGAGAACTGTCCGTCGAGACCTTCGGCGACTACTGGGCCGAGAGCCAGACGGCGATGCTCGGCGAGGCGGTCGAGGTGACCGAGGGATATCGCACCTGGTGGAGTTATGTGCCGCATTTCATCGCCACCCCCGGCTACGTGTACGCCTACGCGTACGGGCAGTTGCTGGCGTTGTCGGTCTACGCCCGCTACCGGGAGCAGGGCGACTCGTTCGTGCCGGCCTACCTCGACATGCTGCGCGCCGGAGGATCGATGTCGCCCGAGGCGCTCACCGCCATCGTCGGATGCGATCTCACCGACCCGGGGTTCTGGTCGGCCGGGCTCGACATCGTCGAGGGGCAGTTGAACGCCGCCGTCGACGCCGCCCGGGCCGCCGGTCGGCTCTGAATCGTCGCTGATCGTCAGCGGCCGCGCGGCAGGGCGAGGAGCGTCACCGCGGCGACAAGCGTCATGACCAGGGCGAAGCCGATACCGATGCCGAATCCCCATCGGTCGATGATCGCCCCGGCCGTCGGAGGTCCGACCAGCCCGCCGATCCCCGCCGCCGTGTAGGTGGCTCCGAGGATGGTCGCCATGCCGTCGGTGCCGAAGAGTTCGGCGACCACGGCCGGCGAGAGCGCGATGAACCCGCCGTAGCCGATGCCCATGACCACGGTGTAGAGCACCAGCAGCCCGTATCGGCCGTCCGAGGCCATCCAGATCAGATAGCTGCCGGCCATGGTGACGAAACTCCCCTGGAGCAGTCTGATGGCGCCGAGCCTCGCGCCGAGCGCGCCGAGACCGAGTCGACCGATGATCGAGGAGGCCCCGATCAATCCGACGAGCAACGCGGCCCGTCCCGCCTCGACCCCCCGCTCGGTCGCGTACGACTTGATGAACACGAACGGCACGAAGAGCGCGAGCGAGAGGGCGAGCGAGCCGAGGTACAGGACGACGAAGGGACGCTGGCGGGCCACCGCTCTCAGATCGACGCGGCCTCCGGCACCCCGCGACGGTGCTCGGCGCACTCCGAGGGTGGCGAGAGCCATCGACGCGACGCCACCGATCGCGAAGATGACGTACGCCCGACGCCACCCGTGGGCCTCGATGAGGTGGGCGGCGAGCGGCGCGCACACCAGCGTGCCGGCGCCGATACCGGCGACCGCGATACCGAGGGCGGTGGTACGCCGTCGTTCGAACCATCCCCCGACCATGGCCACCATCGGCACGTAGCCACAGGCGACCGCGGTGCCGACACCGAGCCCATAGGTGATGTAGCCGAGCCAGATCGATCCGACCGCCGAGGTGGCGAGGAGCCCGAGGCCGAGGCTGACGGTGCCGACGACCATCACCGGTCGCGGCCCGTAACGGTCAGCGAATCGACCCGAGACGACACCTCCCCCGAAATAGAGGGCGGTCGTCACCGAGAACATGAGAGCCGTCAGGCCCCGACCGGTGCCGAACTCGTCGGCCATCGAATCGAAGAACGCCCCGAAGGAGTAGGCCACGCCGAACACCGTGAAGGTCGACACGAAGGCGGCCGCCACCGTTGCCCACCGGCGCACCTCGGAGATCCCCGCCGGTTCGGTAGGTCGCTCCACAACATCACATCTGATCACGCCCGCGGCGTTTGGATGGTCATCGGTGGACCAACAGGATGAAATGCGTGTAACACTTCTGAGGACCGAGTCGATCACCTCTGATGACTGTGAAATTCAGAGGCATGCAGGGAGACCGACGTGGCAGGGTCACCGTTCGATGACATTTCAGACCAACCGACAGCACGGTGGCGGAGCCTGCACCGCCCCGTGAACCGCGAGCATCCGACCCGCCCACGTCGACGTCGCGTTGCGACGAGCCTGGTCACCGGCCTCGTCGCGGCGACGGTCATCCTGCCCTCGGCTGCTGACGCGCAGGAGGACTTCGACTTCCGTCTGCTCGACACCGACGGCAACGTCCTCGACATCGACGGAAACCCGAACGACGGGGCCGAGACCCCGATCGAGGTGCCACCACCCTCGCTCCCCTCGCTCGCCTCCACGATCGACTCCGGCGTCGACCGGTATGTGCTCGTCATCGACGACGCCGACCCCGATCACTTCGCCCTCACCCTGGCCGCCATCGTGAACGCCGGCGGACTCGTCGGAGCCCGTCACGACTCGATCGGGTCGGCTCTCGTCACCCTCTCCGGTGACCAGGCCACCGATCTCGGAGCGCACCCATGGGTGGCCGCCATCGACGTGAACCGAGGTGTCGGACTCCTCGACCGACCGACCGACCGGAGCATGCCCTCCGTGGCCGGCGATGTGGTGCCCGGCCGCTACATCGTCAGGTTGAGCGAGTCGACGAGCGATGCCCAGCGGATCGCGATCGCCGCGACCGTCGCGAATGAGATCGTGTCGACCCTCGAACAGGTCTTCGACGGCTGGGTACTCGACCTCACCGATGCCCAGGTGTCGGAACTCAAAGCCCATCCGAGTGTCGTGGACATCGAGCCCGACCGTGTCATCACCCTCGATGGGAGGACCGACTCGGTACTCCCGTCCGCCACGCAGACCGGCGCGACCTGGGGGCTCGATCGGATCGACCAGGTCAACCTCCCGCTCGACAGCTCCTACACCGACCGCAGTGACGGGACCGGCGTCACCGCCTACATCATCGACACCGGTATCTCCGCTCACAGCGAGTTCGGAGCTCGCCTCGCCTCAGGCCGCAACTTCTACACGTCGGATCAGGACGCCAGTGATGCCTCCGACTGCAACGGACACGGCACCCACGTGGCCGGCACCGTCGGCGGCTCGACCTACGGGGTCGCCGACGGGACCACCCTCGTGCCGGTGCGGGTGTTCGGCTGCTCCGGCAGCACCTCGACCAGCACGATCGTGGCCGCCATCGACTGGGTGCTCACCCAGCACACCTCCGGTGACCCGGCCGTCGCCAACCTCTCCCTCGGTGGCGGCGCCTCCTGGGCTCTCGACACCGCGGTGCAGGGCCTGGTCTCGGATGGGATCGTCACCGCGGTCGCCGCCGGAAACTCGAACAACAACGCCTGCTACTACAGCCCGGCTCGCGAGTCGACCTCGATCACCGTCGGATCCACCACGAGCACCGACGCCCGCTCGTCGTTCTCCAACTACGGCTCGTGCGTCGACATCTTCGCTCCCGGTTCGTCGATCACCTCCGCCTGGCACACCGGTGGCACCAACACCATCAGCGGCACCTCCATGGCCTCGCCCCACGTGGCCGGTGCCGCCGCCGCGCTCTGGGGGACCGACCTCGACCAGACCGCCGCCGCCGTCAAGTCAGCGGTCCTGGCATCGTTCTCCACTGGCCTGATCACCGACCGCGGCCCCAACTCCCCGGACGCCCTCCTCTACCTCAACCCACTCGACGGTGGGGGTGGCTCCAACCCGACGGCCCCTGGGGCACCCACGGGGGCTGCCGCTGCCCTCGACGGAACCACCGCGACGATCTCCTGGTCGGCGCCAGCCGACGACGGCGGTGCGACGATCACGCGGTACGTCGCCACCGCCGTCGAGGACGACGCCTTCACCTGCACCTGGACGTCCGGCCCGCTCGAGTGCGACATCACCTCCCTCACCCCGGGCACCT
Organism: Actinomycetota bacterium; assembly: GCA_010024485.1. Classification (GTDB taxonomy): domain Bacteria; phylum Actinomycetota; class Acidimicrobiia; order Acidimicrobiales; family Ilumatobacteraceae; genus Casp-actino5. Next base: position 4,465 of record RGGX01000096.1, read on the forward strand.
TCACGTTCACCGTCATCGCCTCCAACTCGGCCGGTGCCTCCGATCCGTCCTCGGCGACCAACGCGGTGACCGTCTCGGTCGGCTCCAACAACGACTACTTCGTCGCATCGACCGCCCTGACCGGATCGTCCGGCACGGTCACCGACTCGAACACGGGGGCGACGTTGGAGACCGGCGAGCCGCCGATCGATGTCGGCTGGGGTTCCGCGACCCTGTGGTTCTCCTGGACCGCGTCGGCGTCGGGCCGACTCAACGTGGACACCTTCGGCTCGTCCTTCGACACCGTGCTCGCCGCCTACACCGGGTCGTCACTCCCCTCGCTCAACCGACTGAGCTACAACGACGACTCCCGTCAGACCGGGAACTACTACCAGAGCACTCTCACCCTCGACGTCACCTCCGGCACCGAGTACCACCTCCGGGTGAACCAGTACGGCTCGACCGGCGGGGACGTCACCCTCAACTGGGAGTTCGCGACCACCGGCGCGCCCGCTGCACCCTCCGGAGTCGAGGCGCTCGCCGTCGCCGACGGCGCCGTACAGGTGCGGTGGGCCGCGAGCGACGCCTACCCCGTGGTCACCGCCTACACGGTGACGTCCTCCCCG
>RGGX01000097.1 GCA_010024485.1 Actinomycetota bacterium
TCCGGCCCCCGCCGATGCCGATCGTGAGGCCATCGGAATCAACCGATGCCCCCGCCTCCTCGAGATGACCCTCTGATGTCAGCAGCGGTGGTGCGGCGATGGCGACCCGGTCATTCTCCGCGAGCGCCGAGACGAGCGGTTCCAGCCACCCCTCGACCAGTTCGAGATCGGGATTGAGGAACGCGATGGCATCGGAGTCGGATCGCGAGGCGCCGAGGTTGTTCGAGGGTCCGAAGCCGAGATTCGCGCCCGGCTCGACGACATCGACCCACCCGGCGAACGGTGTCAGTTCGGAGGACGCAGTGGCCCCGCTCGCATCGGGTTGCACCACCACCGTGACCGAGACCTCACGGCCGAGCCCCCGGGTGGTCCGGGAGAGCGACTCGAGCATCGCGGCGACCGTGGTCGACGGACCGTGGGTGACCGTCACGCAGTGAACGGTGTGCACCGGCACCTCCTCAACCCAACTGGACGATGTTCTTGGCCCCGGTGATGGTCCACTCACTGGGGATGTGCGTGATCCCGGAGTCGAGGCTGGTGAACTGACGCACATCGAAGCGGACCCGACGGTCCCACCAGTCATAGGGCTGGATCTCGGTCTGATTGGTGATCGCGACCGTCAGGTCGAAGGTGCCTTCGAGCAGCGGCAACTGCGGGATCTCGATCGTGACCTCCGCCGGGCCGTCGAGCATGCCGATCGAGACACCGTTGCGCCGACTCGACGATGACCACACCGTGTGCCCGTTCATCTCATCGATCCGGGCCACGAGGACCGTGTCCTGGATCGGTGCATGGGCGTTCAGATGCACCCGGATGGTCAACGGCTCGAGGGTCCGGGGGTGCGCGACCGCCTCACCGTTGTCGTCGAGCAGTTCCACCGAAGTGATCTGGATCTCGCCGCTCCCCCACCGTGAGCCGAGCTCGTCAGGGGTCTTCTTCGCCTCGTGGCTGTCTCCCCGGTAGGCGGAGATCACGTCCCCGGCCGGGCCGACGAGCTTGAGGTCACCGTGGTCGATCCAGGCCACCGTCTCGCAGAGTTGCTCGACCTGGCTGAGACCGTGGCTCACGAAGACGATCGTGCGGCCCTCCCGACGGAACTGCTCGATCTTCTCGGCGCTCTTGCGCTGGAAGGCCTCGTCGCCGACGCTGAGCACCTCATCGACGAGCAACACCTCGGGTTCGACGTGCGCGGCGACCGCGAAGCCGAGCCGCACGAACATGCCCGAGGAGTAGTTCTTGACCGGGGAGTCGATGAAGTCCTCCAGGCCGGCGAAGTCGACGATCGAGTCGAAACGGGCGGCGATCTCCTTCTTGGAGAGACCAAGGATCGCCCCGTTCAGAAAAACGTTCTCGCGACCGGAGAGTTCGGGATGGAAGCCGGCGCCGAGCTCCAGCAGGGCCGAGATGCGGCCGGAGATCTCGACCTCGCCGCGCTCGGGCACGAGGATGCCGGCCAGGCACTTCAACAGCGTCGACTTGCCGGACCCGTTCGATCCGATGACCCCGAAGGTGGTTCCGACGGGCACCTCGAACGACACATCCTTGAGGGCCCAGAACTCCTCATAGCGGGCGCGGCGGCCCCGGAGGATCGCCGCCTTCAGGAACTGGTTCCTCTCGTGGTAGAGCCGGAAACTCTTCCAGAGGTCTCGAACGGCGACTGCGGATGCTGACATGGGTCTCTTCCTCGGCACCGGACACGGCCGAATGGCCACCGGAAGGCCCAAGCGTAGGCGGGAACCACCCCTGAGACCCCACCACCCGCACGACGGGGTCGCTGGTTAGGCTCCCGGTTCCATGAGCGTGGTGTCCGATGTCGTCGCCTCGCGCGAGCTCCTGTGGAACCTGACCCTCCGGGAGCTCCGCACGAAGTACCGTCGGTCGCTCCTCGGCTGGACCTGGTCGATGCTCAACCCGCTGGCCAACGTGGCGATCTACTGGTTCGTGTTCGGTGTGCTGTTCAACGCGAAGGCACCGGTCGGAGATCCGTCAGGGCTCAGCGGGTTCGCCTTCTACATGCTGGTCGGCCTGCTTCCGTGGAACTTCTTCTCCCTCGTCAACACCCTCGGGATGGGGGCGATGTCTTCGAACGCGGGTCTCGTGCGACGGGTCTCGTTCCCACGCGAGGTCCTCGTGTTCTCCAATGTCGGACACGCGGTGGTGCAGTTCCTCATCGAGCTCGGGCTGCTCATCGTCGTGCTGCTGTTCGCCGGCAGCGCCCTGCTGCCCTACATCCCGGTGGCGCTCGGGCTCACCATCCTGCTCGCCATCTTCGCCTCCGGGTTCGCCCTGGCGCTCAGCACTTTGTCCGTCTACTTCAAGGACCTCGGCTACCTGTGGTCGATCATCATGCAGGTCTGGTTCTTCCTGACCCCGATCATCTACGGCCCCGAGATCGTGCAGGACCGGGTGCCCGAATGGGGCCAGTGGCTGCTCCGGCTGAATCCGATGGTGCACTTCGTGTCCGCCTACCGGGACGCCTTCTACGACAACCACCTTCCGAGCCTCGGGAAGGTGCTGGTGCTGATCGGCTGCAGCCTGCTGAGCCTCGTGCTCGGCTGGACGGTGTTCAACCGGATGGGTAAACGCCTACCGGAAGAGGTCTGAGCGTCGCCTGACGTCCGCCTCGCTAGCCTCGCCCGCGGGGGAACTCATGAAGGAACCAGTGCAACCACAGGTCTGGACCCGGCCGGAACGCTCACACGTGCTCCGTGACACCGACTCCATGTCCGAGGAGGAGTTGCGTCTCGAGGTCTGGCGACTCCGGGACGAGCTCGCCGGAGCCGAGGCCTCACTCGCCGGCCTGCGCGCCCAGCTCGAGGGACGCCAGGGCGAGTTCCTCGCGACGCTCGAGATGTCGGGGGTCGCCAACGACGACCATCTCAAACGAGAGCGCGACCTGTTCCGCGATCAGGTCGAGGAGATGCAGGCATCGACGACCTGGCGGATCGGACGGTTCGTCGTCCGCCCGAGCGGACCGCTGCGACGTCTGCTCCGCCGGTCGAGTGACGATCTCTGAGACGGACATGCCCCGGTTCAGCGTCGTCACACCGGTCCACGACCCCTCGGTCGATGGTCTTCGGGCGTGTGCCGACTCGGTGCTCGGTCAGTCGCACAGCGACTGGGAATGGGTCATCAGCGATGATGCGTCATCTGATGCCGAGGTCGTCGCCTACCTCGACGAGCTCGCCCGGGACCAGCGGGTCACCCTGATTCGCCGGGAGGTCAACGGGGGAATCGTCGCTGCGACGAACGACGCGCTCCGCGTCGCCACCGGTGAGTTCGTCGCGTTCCTCGACCATGACGATCTGCTGACGCCGGATGCACTGAGAGCCGTCGACGAGGTGCTCCTCGGTGACGGCTCCATCGACTTCCTCTACTCCGATGAGGACAAGATCGACGACGACGGCAACCGGTCGCAACGGTTCACGAAACCGGCCTGGTCTCCCGAGCGTCTGCGGGCCCAGAACTACTGCTCGCATCTCTCGGTGATGCGCCGGGCCCTCGTCGATGAGGTCGGCGGCCTGCGGGCGGGATTCGACGGTGCCCAGGACTACGACCTCGTGCTCAGGGTCTCCGAGCGCGCCCGGGCGATCGCTCACATCCCGAAGGTGCTCTACCACTGGAGGATGTCGAGCGGCTCGACCGCCGCCGACGCCGACGCGAAGCCGTACGCCCTGGAGGCCGGCCGACGGGCGGTCGTCGAGCATCTCGAACGCTGCGGGATCTGGGCCGAGGTCAGCCTCACCGAGCAGCGTTACCTCCGGGTGCGACGTGCTCCCACCTCCCACCCGCGGGTCTCGCTCATCATCCCGACGAATGGGGCACGGGGAAGGGTCTGGGGTCAGACGATGATCCTCGTCGAGAACTGCGTCGCGTCCATTGTCGAACGGTCGACGTATCCCGATCTCGAGATCGTCGTGGTCCACGACATGGTCGATGAAGCCCTGCTGTCGAGGCTGCGGTCGATCGCCGGTGACCGACTCGTCGAGGTGCCGTTCGACCGACCGTTCAACTTCTCGGAGAAGATCAATCTCGGCGTGGTCCGGTCGACCGGATCGATCGTCGTCCCGCTCAACGACGATGCGATGGTCGCGTCACCCGACTGGGTCGAGACGCTCGTCGCCTACCTCGAGGAGGACGAGGTCGGCATGGTCGGCCCACGGCTGCTGCTGGCTGACGGCCGGATCCAGAGTGCCGGCCACTACAACAAGTTCGGTCCCCATCACGTGGCTGCCGGCTGCGCCGCCGAGGAGGCGGGTCCTTTCGGCCTGCTCACCCTCGCCTCGGAGCGCTCCGGCTTGACGCTCGCCTGCGCGGCCCTGCGTCGATCGGTCTTCGACGAGGTCGGCGGGCTCTCCGAGGTGTTCCCAGGGGCCTTCAACGACGTCGATCTGGCCTACAAACTCCAACGTGCCGGCTACCGACTGGTGTGGACACCCGAGGCCGACCTCTTCCACTTCGAGTCGCTGTCGCGCGACCCGTCGACCCGTCCGATCGAGTTGACCCACCTCTTCGATCGGTGGGGGGTGGAGTGCGCCACCGCCGACTGGTTCCTGCCTCGCCTCGACCTGCAGATGGCGGGGGCGGCGCTCGGCGACGACCTCCCGGTGCCTCCACAGACCACGAACATGGTCGTGACCTGGCGAATGGCCCAATTGGGGCGGCCGGGACCTCAGTCGGTGACCGACTGAGGTCAGTTCTTGCTGAGGGCGGTGAACGGGCCGATCCGATCGACGATCAAACCAGAGAGATCCTCTGGCGAGCACCACAGGGAGGAGCCACACTGCGGCCCTGGGTCCCCGAGAGGTCGCGTGAAGGTGAGACCATCGGTCTCGAGCACCACCTGCTTCGGAGTCCCAATGTGTTGCTGGTCGAGGAAGTTGTCGGAGGAACCGCCGCTCGTCAACGCCACGAACCACAGCGCGAGAAGTC
>RGGX01000098.1 GCA_010024485.1 Actinomycetota bacterium
CTGTCCGGCGCGTTCTTCGGGCGAGTCATGCTGGGAGAGCGTCTCCATCGATCGACAGTGGTCGCCATTGCGATCGCCGCCGTCGGAATCGGCGTGATGGCGGCGCGCGGAGTCGACACGGGCCGTGTCGACGGCTTCGTGCTCGCTGCGGTGATCCCCGCCATCCTCGGCCTCTACAACGTGCTGATCCGCTCCACACCGAACGTCGATCCGGTGATACCGGCCATCATCTCCAACTCGCTCGCCATTCCGGTCACCCTGGTGATGACCTGGAGAGGTGCTGGCCTCGACATGCCGATCGCCGATGCGGTGCTCGGATTCTCCGCCGGATTCGTCCTCATCGGTGTCGGCCTCCCGCTGTTCAACCTCGGCCACCGCTCAGTGCCGACCGCGCAGATCTCGTTGCTGATCATGACCGAGGTAGTGCTCGCCCCACTGTGGGTGTGGATATGGCCCGGAGAGACCCCGGCGACCGCGACCCTCATCGGAGGGGCTCTCGTGATCGGGGCCGTCGTCTACCAGATCGCCTCGGCCGACCGGGTGCCACTCCGCCAACCGACCGTCTGAACGGATTCCCCTATCGGCAAGGAATTCACAAGGAGCGCGAAGCAGAGTCCTGACGTCTGACACACGGCAAAGGAGAAACGATGCTCATCACGCAGATCACCACCTGGGAGGGAACCCCGGCAGCCATCGAGGCAGTCGTCGTCGGGTCACGAGAAGCGGCCCCCATCCACGAGGGCCTCGGGGCGAAGAACCCCCGACTGATGCGCGCCGTCTCGGGCGGCGATGTCCACCGCGTCGAGTACATGGTCGACTTCGACTCGTTCGAGGCCCACGGCAAGTTCTCCGACGCCATCGTTGAGGGCGAGTGGTGGACCGGCATGATGCAGGCGGTCGCCGCGGCCTACCCCGATCTCAGAAACTGCGGCACGCGCCTGATGTACAACGCGATCTGATCACCCAGACGCCGCGACAGCGCCGAAGAACTCGGCGCTCGGCTCAACGCCGAGGTCTGCGTCGAGTCGCGCGACGAAATCACGCTCCACCTTCACCGCTCCGCTCGGATTGCCGGCCGAGCGGAGCGCACCGATCAGATTGCGATGCGCCCGCTCGTCATACGGTGCGATCCGCACCAACTCACGACCCAGTTGCACCGCCATGTCGAAGTCACTCGAGGAGAACGCGACCTCCGCGAGCAGCCCGAGCGACCGCCGCTCAACGTGGTACATCCGATCGCGCTCGATGTCGAGCCAGTCACGCTCGATACCGGTGAGCAGCGGTCGACGAGCGATCGAATAGGAGATCGAGGCTCGCCGAGCCGCCTCACGTCGGTCTCCGGCACGCAGATCGCGGAGCGCGAAGTCAATGTGATGATGCGCGAGCTCCACATCGACGACGGTGTCCTGCGGACGGTTGAAGTTCACGCTGCCAGCTGCGGAGGAGATCAACTCCCGGCCGTCGAGATCGAGTGCGCTCAACGCGGATCTGAGACGCGACAACGTGGCGTTCAGCACGGAGTCGACTGAGCGTGGCGCCTTGCCGCCCCAGATGTCATCGACGAGTCGATCACGGCCGATCGGGAACGGGTCGATGACCAGCCGGACCAGCAGATGACGGCCAATCGGCCCGGGCAGGTCAGACGCCGACACCACCGACCCACCGGAGACCAAGCGGATGTCCCCCAGCAACCGTACCTCCAACCCCATCCGGGGGACTCTAGGCGTGGGGCTCCTACCGGTCCACAGCCCGAAGACGTGTTCATCGGCTGTTCACACCAGATCAGTCGCAAGTCAATGACAACATCGGCCTGCCAACCTGACGGGAACACGTTCAGCGAAAGGAACCGGAAATGACACTCACGGTCAAGTGCTTCTGCGGCGCGGTCGTCCAGACCGACAGCGAAGACAACCTCGTCGAGCAGGTCTCGGCCCACGCCACCTCGGTCCACGACATGGACCTCTCCCGCGACGACATCCTCGCCATGGCGAACACCTCGGAGGGCTGAACCACATGAGCTACGTCATCGCCACACAACTCCGACCGTCGAGTCGCGCACCCTTCATCGATGCCATCCCCACGATGATCCGACCCAAACTCGAAGCCGCCGGCGCCGAGTACGTGGTCGCGCAGGAGGGCATCTCATCCGGGTCGCAGACCGGGATGTTCACCGTCGGCTCACGCTGGGGGTCCGTCGACCAGGGGCTCGCCGGACTGGCCGGCTTCTACGCCGACCCCGAAGTAGCCGCGTTCCTCGTCGACAACCCGGTCGATGTCGCCTTCCGCGGTACGGGCGTCGTCGACGCCGAGCGAGGCAACCCGAACGGCGCGTTCACCGTCGTCCTGTCGGCGCTCATGTCGAACTACGACGCCTCGAGCGCCGATGCCTTCTATGACGACGTCCACGCCATCTTGAACGATGCCGGAGTGAACGGCATGCGCATGATCCGTTGGATCGCCGCCGGCGAGTTGTCGGGCTCATGGGCAGCGCTGTTCTACACCGACTCGATCGACAACTACATGACCGGGTTCAATGCCCTGTATGCCGATGAGAGCATCGTGTCCCGTATGGGCGCATACGGGTTCAGCCCGCTGAGCCGTTCGATTTCGATCAACCACTGACACCGAGGAGATCCACCAATGGCATTCGTTCAGGTCATGGAATTCGAGATGGAGCCGGCCGAGGCCGTGCGTCTGCTCGAGCAGTACGCCGAGGAGGGCAAAGGGATCACTTATGCGCGCCGCGCGGTGCTCGGGCTGGATCGCAACCGCCCCGGCACGGTCATCCAGATCATCTTCTTCGACTCCGCCGAGGAGGCCGAAATGAACAACGAACTCGAGATCACTCAACGCGGCGGCGAGGAGTTCTCCGCGCGTGCCCTCGAGGTCAAGTTCACCGACGTCGACGTCATCACCGACATCACCATCTGAACCGTTTCGAGCTCTCGTCTACGGGATCGCCTCGTAGACGATGTTGTTCGGGGTCTCCGCTATCCGAGTGAAGGTGGAGAAACCAGACGTCTCGAAGATGGTCCGCATACCGGTCTCGCCGGCCTGATTCCCGAGACCCGCGGCTCCCTCCTGAGCGAGCGAGCACGGGACGCAGCCGAAGAGACTCATGCCGTAACGAAGCGCGGCCATGAATCCGTGGTTGTCCTCCCGCGAGTCCTTCGCGAACGGCTCAACCAACATGAGGTGCCCGTCGGCGGCGAGTTGGGATCGGGCATGCGCGGCCGCGCCGACCGGATCTCCCATGTCGTGGAGACAGTCGAAGAAACAGATCAGGTCGAACGGCCCGGAGTAGCCGTCGGCCGACGCCACCTCGAACGACACGTTCTCAAGCCCGAGCTCAGCTGCGTTCGCACGAGCCGCCTCAACCGAGGGTGCGTGGAAATCGAAGCCGGTGAACGAACTGTCCGGGAAGGCGCGCGCCATTCGCACCGTCGATGCACCGTTGCCGCAGCCGATGTCAGCGACGGCGATACCCGCGTTCAACCGGTCGACGCCGCACGACAACGCCGGCATCCAGTGCTGGATGAGGAGATGGTCGTAGGCCGGTCGGAACAACTCCTCGGTGCCCTCGAAGAAGTAGTGGTGATGCTCGCCCCAGCCGACCGCGCCATCCCCACGGAGTGCCTCGATGCCCTGATCGAGATCGAGGTAGAGCGCCTGGGTGCCCACGAGCCCACCCGCCATCCAGAACGGCGATGCGGGATCAGCGAGAGCGGTCGCCACCGCGGACGGCAACCGGTAGGTGTCCGATGACGCCTCGTAGACCGTCAGACCGGCGGACGCCTGCTGATCGAGCCACTCCCGGGTGAGCCGCGGGTTCGTTCCCGCCGAGGCGGCCACCTCGTCCGCCGAGAGCGCGCCCCGGCCGTCCATGGCCCGGTACAGACCGGTTCGATGGCCGGCGATGATGCACGCCACAGTGACGGCACCCACCATCGAGCCCGCCACCGAACGCAACACCTCGCGGATGTCGGGCTCGTTGTTGTTCGTCTCGTTCATGTCACCTCCGAAACGTCGCGGGGAGGGGCCACCAGGACCCCTCCCCGAAACACGATGAGACCGTCAGTCGGTCGTGGATCTGGTCAGTCGTAGATGGCGAGGACCGTCGCCAGTCCGATCAGGCCGATGATCAACAGGTTCATCACCCTGAACACCACGATCGGAGCCTTCATCATGGTGGCCCCGAACGCGGTGGACGCGACCCCCGGGGGTACCGACTTCTGCAGCGCGCTGAAGTCCTGGAAGATGCCGTCCCACCAGATGATCACCCAGAGCGAGCCGAGGACGACGAAGGCCGCGAGCGCCAGCTTGATGCTGGAACTGAGCGCCGACACGTCACCGAAGACGAGCATCGCGATCGAGGCCGCCACCGCGGTCGTGTAGGGAAGGATGATCGCGCGACCGTCAGCCGCTCGGGTCTCAACGACCCGTGTCCAAGTCTTCTCATCCATTGTTGTCATTACCTCCATGGGTGTGTTGACCCGCCGTTCGGCGAGAAGTTGCGAGCCTCAGGCGACTCGAATGGCGACGAGGCCCTCCATGCTGCCCGACGTCGGAGCGCCTGGCGCCGACTCGAGGAGTTGGAGAATGGACGCGTCGGGTGGTGCGGAACGCGCCGCATCGATGTCGTCGAGCGAACCGGCGTTCGCACAGAGGCCGATGGTGAAGGGGACTGGCTCCGCCAGGTTGAAGATCGTCTGTGTGATGCCCGATGCCGCATGTTGGGCGTCGGCCATCTGATGGCTCCAGGCGAGTGAGGCAGCCCACTGGCGAGGATCGACCTGCCAGGTCGTCACGGCGACAGCACCCGGGGGCTCCCGCAGAGAGCCGGCGACGTGCGTCACCCGCGCCATGAAGTCACCGGCAGGCAGGCGACGGTCTACACCGTGGTTCTCGGCTCGGTCGGCCGCATGTGGGTGGCCGACATGTTCTCGACTCACGGCGAGTTGATGGCGATGAACGCACAACTCATCGGCGATGCCGACTTCATGGCCGCAC
>RGGX01000099.1 GCA_010024485.1 Actinomycetota bacterium
GCGTCCAGCGCCTTTTTGACGTGTTCGTTGAGGAAATTGCGGGCGCGGCGTTCGGCAAGGCGGATCCGGACGGCAGCGCGAAAGATTTCCTCGGACGACGGCGAGGAGGCCCTAGCCGAGTCGCATCGCCGGGGGATCGAGCCGTTGGCGTCCCTCGTGCGCCGCAGTTCCCTCGAGGACGTGTTCCTCCGACTCACCGGCCGGAGCCTCGTCGAGTGAGTTCGACGGTCATGGGGAGGGGTACACCAGCGGCGATCCGCGTCTGGGAGGCCCAGGTGGTCACGGTGTGGCGGGCCTGGCGGTCGTCGGTCCTGCTCAGCATGCTCCAGCCGCTTGTCTTCCTGGGCGGGATGGGTTTCGGGGTGGGGGCGCTCGTCGATGAACGGGCCGGATCGACCGCGGCCCTCGGTGGCCTCGGCTATGCCGCCTTCCTCGGGCCGGCGCTCATGGCGACCACCGCCATGCAGACCGCCACTTTCGAGGCCTCCTATCCGGTGATGGACGGGTTCAAGTGGCGTCGGGCGTTCGAGGCGATGACGGCGACTCCCGTCGCCCCGCGGGATGTCGTGAACGGCATGGTGCTCTGGTGGGTGAGCCGCATCCTGCTCGGTACGAGTGGCGTCGCCTTGGTGCTCGCCGCCATTCCGTCGACGCGCGGGTGGGGGGTCGTGCCGGCCGCCCTGGCCGGAGCGCTCTGCGGCATGGTCTTCGCCATGGCCATGGGTGCCTGGACCTCGACCCGTGAGGGGGAGGCCTCCTTCGCCGCCATCCAGCGGTTCGTGGTCATCCCGCTGTTCCTCTTCGGAGGGGCGTTCTACCCGGTCGAGTCGCTGCCGGCGGCCCTGCGGCCGGTGGCCTGGTTCACGCCGCTGTGGCATGGTGTCGAGCTCTGTCGCGGCCTCACCACCGCGGGTATCGAGCCGTTGACCGCCGTTGGCCACCTCGCCTACCTGAGCGTTCTCACCCTCGCCGGGTACATCGTGTGTCGGATCACCTTCCACCGGAGGCTGACCCGATGACCGTCGTCGACCAGGCGGTCATGGCCCCGACGCTCCGCGCCGTGCCCGGCACCCTTCGCGGCGCCGGTCGGATGGTTGAGCGCAGCATCCTCGTGTACCGGCGGACCTGGTTGATCATCGTGAGTGGATTCTTCGAGCCGCTCTTCTACCTGCTGTCGATCCGCATCGGATTCGGCGCCCTCGTCGGTGACATCGAGACCGCCGCGGGTCCGGTCGACTACGCCGTCTTCGTCGCCCCGGCGCTGATGGCCTCCTCGGCGATGAACGGCGCCGTCTACGACTCGACCATGAACATCTTCTTCAAACTGAAGCATGCCCGTCTCTACGAGACGGTGCTCGCGACACCGCTCGGACCGAGCGCCGTCGCCGTCGGGGAGATCAGCTGGGCCCTGATGCGCGGGGTGATGTACTCGGTCGCGTTCCTGGTGTGCATGACCGCGCTCGGCATGGTGGTGACCTGGTGGGCCCTGCTCGCGGTTCCGGCCTGCGTGCTGATCGGGCTGGCGTTCGCATCGGTGGGGATGGCGGTGACCACGTTCATGCGCGGTTGGAACGACTTCGAGTTCATTCCGGCCGCCACCCTCCCGATGTTCGTGCTCTCGGCCACCTTCTACCCGGTGTCGTCCTACGGGGATCTGGCCTGGGTGGCCCAGCTCTCGCCGCTCTACCACGGCGTCTCGCTGGTGCGCGCCGCCTGTCTCGGTGAGGCGTCCTGGGGGTTACTCGGACATGCCGCGGTGCTCGTGGTGATGACCGTCATCGGGCTGCGCGTCGCCTCGCGGCGAATCGGGGAACTCCTCCTGACCTGAGCGCAGGTGGGCTCCGGAGCCCGACGACAGGTACCGTCTCGTCCGTGGACGTACGCATCGGAGTGACGCAGGCCCCCCGCGAGGTGACCGTCGAGGTCGACGACTCATCCCGTGACGATCTGATGAGTCGCGTTGAGGCCGCCATGTCGGGCGCCTCCGACGTGCTGTGGGTCGACGACCGCCGCGGACGTCGGGTGGCGGTGCCCGCGTCGAAGATCGCCTACGTCGAGATCGGCTCCGCCGACGGCGAACGGCGCATCGGCTTCGGCGGCTGAGCCGAGTGGGACGCCGCCGGCTGCTCATCGTCACCGGCAAGGGCGGTGTCGGCAAGACCTCGGTGACCGCGGCAGCTGCGATCGCTGCCGCTCGCTCCGGCGACCGGGTGCTGGTGTGCGAGATGGACGGCAGCGGCCGACTCGCCGCGTCGTTCGGGTTGGGTGAACTCGGTTTCGACCCGACGACCGTCAGCATCGGTGCCGGGGGTGAGGTCCAGATCGACGCCATGTCGATGGACACCGAACGGGCGCTCCGCGAGTACATCCGTCTCTTCGTCAAGATCCCCTTCGTCGACCGGGTGGGTTCGCTCGCCCGGATCTTCGACTACGTCGCCGACGCGGCACCGGGGGTCCGCGAGATCCTCGCCATCGGCAAGGTCTGCCACGAGGTGCGTCGTGACAACTACGACCTGGTGATCGTCGACGCCGAGGCGACCGGTCATGTCGTCTCCCAGATCGACGCGCCGCGGGCCATGTCGGAGTTCGTGCACTCCGGGGTGATCGCCGAGCAGACCGGATGGATGTCAGAGATCCTCGAGGACCCGGTGCGGACCGGAGTGGTGGTCGTCACCCTCGCCGAGGACCTCCCCGTCGCCGAGACATCGGAGCTCATCCACACCATTTCGACCGATACCGGTGTCGCGGTCGCCTCCGTGGTCGTGAACCGCGTGCCCGAGGCGGGGCTCGACCCGGTGGCGGTCGAGGCGCTGCGCGGAGCTGAGAGCGCCGGCGTGCCGGGGGCTGCCACGGTGGTCGCCTCGGCAGCCCGAGCCGACCGGGCGGGACGAGTGCTCGGTGACCTGCTTGATGAGGCCGGTGACGGTGTGGCGGGAGCCGTGCTCCCCGAGGTCGAGGCCGATGACGAGGGAGGCATCGTCGTGGCCCTCAGCGAGCGGATCGATGCGCTCGTCGCGCACCTGACGGGCGAGGACGAGGCCCGTGGCTGAGAACGGACTCACCACGGTCAACCGGCTCCTCGTGGAGCGCGAGGTGCTGTTGGTGTGTGGCCCGGGGGGTGTCGGCAAGACGACGACGGCGGCCTCGCTCGCCGTGCGCGCCGCCATCGACGGCCGGCGCGTGCTCGTCATCACCGTCGATCCGGCCCGCCGGCTCGCCGACGCCCTCGGTCTCGAGGGAGACGGTCGGGTCGAGGTACCCGGCAGCGGGGTGCTCGACTCCGTCATGGTTGACACGCGCCGTGGTTGGGACGACCTCGTACGCCGTCTCGCCCCCGACGACGAGGCCGCGGAGGCCCTCATCGCCGACCCCCTCTTCAGGAACCTCACCGACCGGTTCGCGCGGAGCCACGACTACCTCGCCCTCGACGCTGTGTACGAGCACCATCTGTCCGGGGAGTACGACCTCATCGTGGTGGACACCCCGCCGGCACGGCACGCCCTCGACGTGATCGACGCACCGGACCGGATGCGCGAGTTCTTCGCCTCGAGGTTGGCGCGGCTGCTGACATCGCCGGGGAGGAGTCGCCTCGCGGCGCTGGCCTCCCGCGGATTCGACCTCGTCGCCGATGTCATCCTCGGCGCGAGGTTCCTGAAGGACATCACCACCTTCTTCGATCTGTTCATCACCCTCGAGCCCGAGTTCGTCCGTCGGGCCGGCGCCGTCGAGCGGCTCCTCCGGAGCGACCGAACCGCGTTCATCGCCGTGACGACCCCCGAGCCCAACCCGGTCCGCGAGACGTCGGAGTTCTCCATCGAACTCCTCGCGAGGCGACACGCGCTCGATCTCGTGATCGCCAATCGCGTGCCGTCAACCCTCGACGTGGATGGGGTCATGTCCGGGGTGGACGGCCTCGACGTCGAGCACGCCGAAGCGGTCCGGTCCGTCGTGGAACGACTCGCCCGCTCAGCCGAGCGTCGGAGAGGACGTCTGGAGTCGATGGACATCGACGCGCCGGTGCTCGAGACCCCGGAGACCGCCGATGACCCGGTGACGGTCGCCGCGCTCGCCGAACTCAGCGGAGGCTGGCAGTGACCACGCTCGATGCGCTCCCCGACCCGGGGGAGCGACGCGTCGCGGTGCACGCCACCGCGGCCGGGGCCCGGGCGGTCCGCGGAGGCGACCCCTGGCTCTTCGACGGATCGATCTCACGCGCCGGTGACGGGTCGGCCGGTGACCTCGCGGTCGTCTTCGACCCCGACCGCCGCTTCGCCGGCATCGGGCTCTGGGACCCGGCGTCGCCGATCCGGGTACGCCTCCTCCATCACGGTCGACCCACCGAGATCGATGTCGCGTGGTGGGCCTCGCGCGTCGATGCGGCTCTGCAACGACGCGCGTCCCTCGCCGCCGATCCCGACACCACCGCCTACCGGCTGATCCACGGCGAGAACGACGGTCTGCCCGGCCTCGTGGTCGACCGGTACGACTCCACCCTGGTCGCGAAGGTGTACACGCCGGCGTGGCTGCCCAACCTCCGAGCGGTCCTCACACCCCTCATCGAGCGGACCGCGGCGGAGCGCGTCGTGCTCCGCACCTCGCGGACCCTCACTGACGGCGCGGACGGTCCCGCGGATGGCGCTGTGCTCATGGGTGAGGCCCCCGACGGTCCGATCGAGATCCTCGAGCGCGGACTGCAGCTGGGAGTCGACGTCATCGCCGGCCACAAGACCGGCCACTTCCTCGACCAACGCGACAACCGTGCAGAAGTCATCAAGCGCATGCAGCCCGGCCAGGCACTGCTCAACACCTTCGCCTACACCGGCGTCTTCTCATCGGCCGCCGCAAAAAAAGGCGCCATCTACGGTAATACCCTTAGTCAGTACCTCGTCACTCATAGCCAAAACACATCGAGCCAGTTGGCAAAGTGGTGCATCGGTGAACGCCAAGCCGAGTGTCAAGCTCATGGCCCAAGTGACAGGGC
>RGGX01000100.1 GCA_010024485.1 Actinomycetota bacterium
GATGCTCGGCCCCGAGCATCCGCCACATCATCTTGCGGGTGGCGGCCACCGAGACGGGAGCGGAGTTCGCCGTCATCCTGCGGGCCAGTTCCCGTGCCGCCGGCACGAGGTCGTCCGGGGCGTGCACGCTGCGCACCAGTCCGCCGTCATGGGCCTCATCGGCATCGAACACCTCGCCCGATGACGCCCATTCCATCGCTCGGGAGATCCCGACGAGCCGCGGCAGGAACCAGCTCGAGGCGGCCTCGGGGACGATGCCGCGCCGGGCGAAGACGAAACCGAACCGCGCGGTGGTGCTCGCGAGGCGAGCATCCATGGGCAGGGTCATCGTGACCCCGACCCCGACCGCTGCCCCGTTGATGGCGCCGATCACCGGCTTGAGCGATTCGAAGATGCGCAGCGCCACCGTGCCGCCTCCGTCTCGGGGCACCCCGTTGGCGCCGATGACGGGGCTTCCGCCCCGCGAGAACGTCTCCTCTCCTGAGGAGAGATCGGCGCCGGCGCAGTAGGCGCGACCGGAGCCGGTGAAGATCACCGCGCGGACGTCGTCGTCGGCATCGGTCCGGTCGAGGGCGTCGAGGATCTCGACGCGCATCCGCTCGGTGAAGGCGTTCATCCGATCGGGACGGTCGAGGGTGATCGTGGCGATGCCCTCGTCGACCTCGAGGGAGATGTGTCCGTAGTCGGCCGGTTCCATCAGCCCATCCTGATCGATGGGGCCGGTTCGTCCGGCACCGGGTCAGACGTCGAGGAAGCGGGAGGCGGCTGTTCCGGAACCGACCGTGCCGACGATCGACCCGAACACCAAGATGATGAGCGCCACCTGCCACTGGTAGCCGTCGACGACGACGAGAGCGGTCATACCCGAGTTGTCCGGGAAGCCCTGGACCCCGGCGGTCCATCGGTCGTTGATGAACCACAGCGCGCCCGAGGCCAGCACCCCGCCGATGAGGCCGTGCAGGAGACCCTCGAGCATGAACGGCAACCGGATGAACCAGTCGGTCGCCCCCACGAGTTTCATCACCTCGATCTCGCGTCGTCGCGCGAACATCGCGGTGCGGATCGTGTTCCAGATGAGGAGCGAGGCCGCGGCCATGAGGGCGATCCACAGACCGGTCGTGTAGGTCGAGACGAACCCCTGCAGCTCGCTGATGAGATCGAGTTGCTCCTCGGCGAGCTGCACCGTGTTGACGTTGGGGAGACCGAGGTAGCGGTCGCGGAGACCGCGGAGGATGTCGACCTGGGTGGCATCCATCGGAACCACCTTGTACTGGGTGGTGATGTTCTCCGCCGTCAGCAGTTGACGGGTCGTCGGGTCACCGGCGAGGAGTCGGTCGGCGTCGACGAGGGAGCAGGTCACGTCGCAGTAGCGCCACGACTCGATAGTGATGCCCTCCTGCTGGACGAGGGCCTCCTCGATGACGGCGCGCTGGGCGTCGCCGGCTCCGGCGTTGACGTGCACGATCATCTCGACTCCGCCCTCCCATTGGGCGAGCAGGTTGTCGAAACCGTGCTGGATGATGAGGGTCAGCCCGAAGATCAGCAGCGACACGGCCGCCGTGATGACCGCGGCGGCGGTGAGGGTGAGGTTGCGCCGAAAGCTCGCCGCCGTCTCGCGCAGCACATAGGCGATGCGGGAGATCACTGGTAGACGCCCCGGGCCTGGTCGCGCACGATGGTGCCGCGGTCGAGCTGGATGACGCGCTTTCGCATCGAGTCGACGATGCGCTGGTCATGGGTGGCCATGACCACCGTCGTGCCGGTCGCGTTGATCCGGTCGAGGAGGCGCATGATGCCCTCACCGGTGGCCGGATCGAGATTTCCGGTCGGCTCGTCGGCGATGAGGATGAGCGGGCGGTTCACGAAGGCCCGGGCGACAGACACGCGCTGCTGCTCACCGCCGGACAGCTGATGCGGGAAGCGGTCCTCCTTGCCGGCGAGGCCGACGAGTTCGAGCACGGCGGGCACCTGTTGGGTGATGACGTGCTTGGGTCGGCCGATCACCTCGAGGGCGAAGGCCACGTTCTCGAAGACCGTCTTGTTGAGCAGGAGCTTGTAGTCCTGGAAGACGTTGCCGATGTTGCGTCGGAGCATGGGCACCCGGTTGGCCGGCATGTCGACGATGTTGCGACCGGCCACCCACACCGCGCCCTCCTCGGGTCGCTCCTGTCGGTTGAGGAGACGGAGCAGGGTCGACTTGCCCGATCCGGACGGACCGACGAGGAAGACGAACTCCCCCTTGGCCACCTCGAAGCTCGTGTCCCGGAGGGCGGTGACCTCCTCCGAATACGACTTCGTGACGTTCTCGAGCCGGATCATGTCGTTCCGAGGGTAGCGGTGGGGTCGGCGGGGAGAGGGTCAGCTGTGTCCGACGGTCACGCCGAACGGCGCCAGCGGAGGTATCCCTCCATGAACACGTCGAGGTCGCCGTCGAGCACGGCGGCGACGTTGCCCGACTCGACCTCGGTCCGGAGGTCCTTCACCATCTGGTACGGCTGCATGACGTAGGAGCGGATCTGGCTGCCCCAACCGACCTGGGCCTGCTTGCCGGCGATCGAGTCGAGTTCGGCCTGATGCTCCTCCTCGAGCCTCGCGGCGAGCATGGCCTTGAGTCGACCCATCGCCTTCTCACGGTTCTGGAGCTGGGAGCGCTCCTCCTGGGAGGCGGCCACGAGACCGGTCGGCTCGTGGATGAGCCGCACCGCCGATGACGTCTTGTTGATGTGCTGACCACCGGCACCGGAGGCGCGGAAGACCTCCATGCGGATGTCGCTCTCGTTGATCTCGAGGTCGGGGGCGTCCATGACCGGCCACACCTGCACCGCGGCGAAGCTCGTCTGGCGGCGACCCTGGTTGTCGAAGGGGCTGATCCGCACCAGTCGGTGGGTGCCCCGCTCGGAGGTCATGAGGCCGTAGGCGTAACGGCCGGTGAGGGTGAACTCAGCGGAGTTGATGCCGGCCTCGGTGCCCTCGGAGTAGTAGTTGACCTCGATGCCGAAGCTGCGGTTCTCAGCCCAGCGCGAGTACATGCGGAGCAGCATCTCGGCGAAGTCCTGGGCATCGACGCCGCCGTCCTTGGCGTTGATCTGGACGATGCAGGCGCTGTCGTCGTGCTCCCCGGTGAACAGGCTGCGGAGCTCGAGTTGGTCGAGCCGGGCGGAGAGACCAGCGATGGCAGCCGCGATCTCGTCCTCCTGGGTCTCATCATCGAGTTCGCGGGCCAACTCGTGCAACACCTCCGCGTCGGAGAGGTCGCGGGTGAGGCCATCGTGGATGTCGATGTCGTCCTTGACGGCGGCGTAGTCGCTGTTGACCTGCTTGGCTCGCTCCGCGTCGTCCCACAGGTCGGGCCGACCGATCTCGGCCTCGAGCTCGACGAGCCGGTTGCGGGCCTCATCGATGCCGAGGTAGCCGGTGGCCTCGCTGACGCGACGCGCGACATCGCGCAGGTCCTCGGTGAAGTCGCGCACGGTCGTCCTCAGCCCGCGCCGTGGCAGAGCTTGAACTTCTTGCCCGACCCACACGGGCACGGGGCGTTGCGCGGCGTCTTGTCGAAGGCGTCCTTCACCACGGTCTGCTGCT
Source organism: Actinomycetota bacterium (assembly GCA_010024485.1). Taxonomy (GTDB): domain Bacteria; phylum Actinomycetota; class Acidimicrobiia; order Acidimicrobiales; family Ilumatobacteraceae; genus Casp-actino5. The sequence goes on from RGGX01000100.1 coordinate 3,583, forward strand.
TCGCCGGGCTGGCGGGGGCCTGGACGGCGGCCGGGGCTCCGCTCGACTCGGCGGCAGCGGCGGCTCTCGCGGCGTCGAAGCCGGTGGTGGTGGCGTCGTCGCTCGAGGTCTCCTGGAGGTTGAGCACCTTCGGGGTGAGCGTCGGCTGCTCGGGTTGGGCCACCTGAACGTGCATGACGTACCGGACGAAGTCACGGGCGATGCCGGTCATCATCGAGCCGAACATCTGGAAGCCCTCGCGCTGCCATTCGGTGAGCGGGTCCTTCTGACCCATCGCGCGGAGGTTGATGCCCCCCTGGAGGTAGTCCATCTCCTCGAGGTGCTCACGCCAGCGCTGGTCGATGATGCGCAGCATGACCTGCCGCTCGACCTGGCGCATGGTGTCCTCGCCGAGCTCGACCTCACGCTGCTCGTAGTGGCCGAGGGCTTCGGCCATGACCGCCGAGCGCAGCTCCTCGGACGAGTCGGCATCGGCCATCGAGTCGGCGGTGAGCGTGGTCGGCCAGTAGAGGGTCAACTCCTTGGCCAGGCCGTCGAGGTCCCATTCGTCGGTCGCGACCGAGGCACAGTTGGTGGCGATGAGGTCGTCGACGGCCTCGCCGAGATACTCGAGGGCGGTCGCCTTCAGGTCCTCGCCGGTCAGGATCTGGTCGCGGCGCCGGTAGATCACCTTGCGCTGCTCGTTCATGACCTCGTCGTACTTGAGGACGTTCTTGCGGACCTCGGCGTTCTTCTGCTCGACGGTGGTCTGGGCGCGTTCGATCGCCTTGGTGACCATCTTCGCCTCGATCGCCTCGTCGTCGTCGAAGCGACCCATGGCCCACTGCAGGGCGCCGGTCGCGAAGAGGCGCATGAGCTCGTCGTCGAGGCTGAGGTAGAAGCGGCTCTCACCGGGATCGCCCTGACGTCCGGAGCGTCCGCGGAGCTGGTTGTCGATGCGTCGTGAGTCGTGGCGCTCCGAGCCGACCACGTAGAGCCCGCCGAGTTCGCGAACCCGCTCACCCTCGGCGGCGCACTCGGGCGCGAAGGCGGCGATGTGTCGCTCGAGGCTGGCGAGGGCCGCGGCGCGCTGCTCGCGGAACTCCTCGGGCATCTCCTCGAGGGGGTGCGGGAGGGCGTAGTCGTCGACGAGCAGAGCCTCGTCGAAACCCTCCTTCAGAACCTCGCGACGGGCGAGCAGCTCGGGGTTGCCCCCGAGGACGATGTCGACACCGCGACCGGCCATGTTGGTGGCGACCGTCACCGATCCGAGGCGACCAGCCTGGGCGACGATCTCGGCCTCACGGGTGTGCTGCTTGGCGTTTAGGACCTCGTGGGCGATGCCGTGCTCGCGCATCAT